>JAFGPL010000168.1 GCA_016936215.1 Bacteroidales bacterium | reverse complement strand
TCTCATTTTTTTTTCATATTTTTACCCAAAATTAAACCTGTTAATCATGTCAGTAAACAAAGTTATTTTAGTCGGCAATGTTGGAAAAGACCCTGATGTACGTTACATAGACAACGGCACTCCCAGGTGCACGTTCAGCATGGCCACCAGCGAAGTGTATAAAAACAAAAACGGTGAAAAGGTTACCACGACCGAATGGCATAATATCGTGCTCTGGAGGGGGCTGGCCGAAATTGCCGAGAAATATGTTAAAAAAGGCACACAGCTTTATATAGAAGGAAAAATCCGCACCAGGTCTTACGATGATAAAGACGGCAACAAAAAATACATCACCGAAATTGTAGGCGATGTAATGCAACTACTAAGCAGAAGGCAAGATGATAGCCCCGTTTCGTCTGATTCTCCAAAGCCGCAGGAATCTGCAAGTTTCTCAGACAGCGCCGATACTGCAACAGAGAGCATCAACCCTGAGCTTAACGGAACAGATGACCTTCCGTTTTAACCGGTTTGTGTTGTAGATTAACTTATTTTGGAAACAGATACTGAATCATACCACCAGGGCATTTTGGCAATATCGGGAATATTCGTGAAAGGTATTTCACCCGGGGTTGTTGTTGCATTTGTAGCAGCCATCCTGCTTTTAATATGTTCTGCGTTGATATCAGGCTCAGAGGTGGCTTTTTTTTCGCTCAACCCCAACGATATTGAAAAACTGCGAAAATCAAAGCTGAAAAGCAACCGCGCTGTCATCAAACTGATTGAAATACCCGACCGTTTGCTCGCGACGATACTGGTTGCAAACAATTTTGTGAATATTGCCATTGTAATTATCTCTGCCTTTATCACCAACTCCCTGTTTGATTTCTCGAACCATCCTGCCCTGGGTATCATTATCCAGGTAGGGGTTATTACCTTCATTATCCTGTTTTTCGGGGAGATTTTGCCAAAAATTTATGCCACACATGTACCTGTGAAATTTGCCAGGTTTATGGCAGGGGCCCTCAGGATTACCGAGAGCCTATTCCGTCCCCTCAGTTATTTTCTCATCTCGTTCACTTCGGTGATTAAAAAGAAAGTTTCATTTTCGAAAATGAACCTTTCAATGGATGAACTCTCAAATGCACTCGATCTTGCAGAGCATTCGACCGAGGATGATACAAGCATCCTGAAGGGGATTGTTAAATTCGTGAACATCAACGTCAGGGAAATTATGACCACACGTGTTGATGTGGTCGGGGTAGACATTAACACGAAGTTTAAGGACCTGATTGCCCTTATTGTTGAATCAGGCTATTCGCGTATACCTGTGTACGAAAAGAATTTCGACAACATAAAGGGAATTCTTTACATCAAAGACCTGCTCACCCACCTGCATAAGCCCGAGAGCTTTAACTGGCAGTCGCTCGTGAGGCCACCCTATTTTGTGCCCGAAACCAAAAAAATTGACGACCTGCTTAAAGAATTTCAGACAAACAAAATTCACCTTGCCATTGTTATTGATGAATACGGGGGTACCTCGGGTATCATCACGCTCGAAGATATCCTCGAAGAGATTGTGGGGGAGATAACCGACGAAACCGATGAAATCTCTCCTTCTTTCGTGCAGATTGATACCAATAAATATATCTTCGAAGGTAAAATACTGCTGAATGATTTTTATAAAGTATTTGACATCGAAGAAGATATTTTCGAACAGGTAAGGGGGGATGCCGATACGCTCGCGGGGCTGATCCTTGAAATGAAAGGCGAGATACCCAAGAAAAATGATAAAGTGAAATATAAAAACTTTGAATTCAAAGTAATAGCTGTTGATACAAGAAGGATTAAAAAAATCCAGGTTACAGTAAACGATTTAAAGAAAAAAGAACATGCAGAATAACATGTGGCGCTGCCTGCGCTGGTTTTATATTGTCATTCCTTTAATATTAGCCATTGCCTGCCGGCAGGAACCAAAAAATCCGAGGCCGCACGGTTATTTCAGGATTGATTTCCCGGAAAAAAAATATACTCAATATACCAGCAACTGCCATTACAGGTTCGAATACCCCGTATATGGCAGAGTGGTTGATTATGCGGGACCGGGTACTGAACCGTGCTGGATAAACATTGAATTTCCAGGCTTCGGGAGCAAAATTCATATCACCTATAAAAATGTGGATAAAAACCTCATGTCGCTGACAGAAGATATCAGGACACTGGCCTACAAACATATCATCAAAGCCGACGATATTGTAGAACTGCCTGTTACATACCCTGAAAAAAAGGTTTACGGAATGATCTATGATATTAAAGGGAACACTGCTTCTTCGGTTAACTTCTATCTTACAGACAGTTCCCGGCAGTTTTTAAGCGGTGCATTATATTTTAACGCCCTGCCCAACAAAGATTCGCTCGCGCCTGTAATATCGTTCTTCCATAGGGATATCGAACATTTAATAGAAACTTTTCACTGGGAATAGCAAGATTTCCATATTAACCATCTTATATTTGCAATATGCCGCTATTAATAAAGCAATATATTGAAGAAGATTGCCTTCTGGGAATATGGAACATTACCGAAACCCTTGACGAACTGCTGTCGAAAGTCATACTTCAACCCGATGAACTTGAGGTATTGCATGGTTTTGGAAATGAACCCAGAAAAATAGAGTGGCTGAGTGTAAGGGTTTTGTTGAGGGAGCTTACCGAAAAAGACCTTATGATCATTTATAATGACAACAATAAGCCATTTATCCAGGGAAACACCTACCATATAAGTATCTCACATTCTCACAACCTGAGTTCGGTTATGCTTAGCAGAAACAGGAAAGTAGGCATTGACCTGGAATATATGTCACACAGGATTAATAAAATTGCCCATAAGTTTATAAATGAAAAAGAGGTAATAACAGCAGACGAAGACCTCCGAAGGGTACACTTGTATATTCACTGGTGCGCCAAAGAAGCGCTGTATAAAATTTGTGACAAACAGGGCATCAATTTTAAAACCCATCTTACAATTGAACCTTTTGAACCACAAGACAATGGAGTACTTATGGGATATGTGCACAATATATTCTGGGATGATAAATTTAAACTCTACTACTTTAAATTTGACAATTATATTATTGTATACACCACAAAATGAAGGACCCGGTTTATAAAATGATACTCAATACCAAAGCAAAGAAATTTGTTTTGCTGATTGACCCTGACAAACACGATGAAGCCTCGCTAAAAAACCTGGCCGGGCTGATACGGGCATCGGCAGTTGACTTTATATTTATCGGGGGCAGCCTTGTCTCGGGACGGCTCGATAAAACCGTGGTAAAATTAAAAGAACTGACTCAAATACCCGTGCTTCTTTTTCCCGGCAACCTTCTGCAGTTGACCGATAAAGCAGATGCAATCCTGTTGCTTTCGCTTATTTCGGGACGAAATCCCGATTACCTTATCGGTAACCATGTGTTGGCAGCGCCTTTTTTGAAAAAAAGCAACCTTGAGGTTATTCCCACCGGCTATATACTGGTGTCTGGTGAAAACCAGTCATCGGTTGAATACATCAGCAACACAAAACCCATACCCCCTGATAAAACCGATATTGCCACGGCAACAGCCATTGCCGGGGAGATGCTCGGCAACAGGCTTATTTATCTCGAAGCTGGAAGCGGGGCCTGTAAAAGGGTACCGGCCGGTATGATCACCGCAGTGAAAAATAATATTTCGGTTCCCCTGATCGTGGGGGGTGGTCTCCGCACCCCTGAAGATGTAAGGGAAGCTTACTTATCGGGTGCCGATATGGTGGTTGTGGGAACTGCAATTGAGAATAACCCCGATTTACTCGTTGAAATGAGCAGGGTTTCCAATCATATAACTTTTATCTGAAAAGAGGCAGACCGAAAAATTTTATAGATTATATGTCTGCGAGGGATCAATGTGGACCGGGAGTAGCCTGTATGATTAACCGGGCTGCCAATCTAAAGAATAAGAAGAATTTGTTTTACTTCTTAAGTCAATACCCGATTCAAACCTAAAGTCTTCCTATCAATCTTTCTTATATCATTTTAACAGGCCTAATTCAATCCCTATGGATAAGGCGGGCAATTCTGACCAGTTATAGCTTGATTTGAACAGGTCGGTAAGCCTGTAATTCACTATCACTGCAAAATTATTAATACCTGCCCTGCCGAAAAGCCCCAAATCAAAAGGCTCGATATATTCAAGCCCCGAATTTTTTACGACCCTTTTTTTGGCGTAAACATCTGCCCCGGGTGCAACCTCATCAGAAACATCATCTGTGGTATAATGTACCCTGTTAAAATTATAGCTTGCATAACCTCCCAGATCAATATATTTTCCGATGGAATTGCCCCTTTTTCCAAAATTAAACCGGTTGTATAAACCGAGGCTTCCACTGTAAATCTTAATTTTTTCTTTATCGTGGATCACGGGGTTTGGAAAAACTTTGTCTTCTGTTTGTTTGATTTGGTAATGGCTGAACCTCATGCCCAATTCAAAGCCAAAGGAGTAGAAGCCGGATACTTTAAATTTATGGCGATAACCAAAGGCACCCAATCTTGAATTGGGCATTTTTATTTCAATATCAGAACCGTCTGACGGATCAATAATAAGCCCATAGTTGACGAATAGATGACCAAATGATTTGGTATTCTGTCCTTTGATATTTTTATATGCCTTGGTGACATCTTTTTCAAGCAATATCTTTTGCGAATAAAGCGAAAGATTGATTGCCATGATCATAAAAAGTGAAAAACAGTACTTCATTCCGAGATAAATTTATGTTCAATGGTTGTTCCCCTGAAATGCACCCTCAGGGTTTTATTTTTTAAAGCCGGGTTAACCAAAAAAGTCAAAACATTGTGCTCGTCTACCTGCACCACGGCATACTTATCCAGAACACCGGTTTCGTTTTCGATATGATAAAAAAGCATATGCGACAGGGAATCACTCTCCAGATCAATATTTTCAGGGATTTTTACCAGGATTGAATCGCCTGATTGTTCAAAATTAACGGTTACCTGTTTTATTATTGAATCTTTGAAAAAAAAGCCCGCCTGCGGTATACCGTATCCATGGGCGTAGTCATAATAGGGATAAAGATGTCCTGATTGTTCAATCAGCCTGAATATTTGCATGTTATCCATATCCGGGTTGAGCTGCATAATACATGCGGCAAAGCCTGCTACCAGCGGCGTGGAAAAAGAAGTCCCCTCTACCTGTGCCACTCCCGTTTTTTTTGCAGCAATAACCCTTCCATAAGCCGTAACATTGGGTTTTGGTCGCATATCGGCTGTGGGGCCATAGGAACTGAATGAGATATGATAATCGGTATCCGGGTTAATTCCCCCAACAGAAATAATGCTGTCTGCATCAGCAGGCGTACCAAGAAATTCCCATCTCTTTGAGCCTTCGTTGCCCATGGCATTAACTACAAGTATACCTTTTTTGGCCGCAATCGTGGCAGCTTTTACCACAAGGCTGGATTTACCATCCATTTCGCCGGGAAAATACCGGTGATGTGTGTAGCCAAGTGAACTGCTAATAATATCGGCGCCGTTTTTATCTGCCCATTCCATAGCGGCAAGCCAGTTCTCTTCTTCAGAAAAAGGTTCACTTTTCTGCTCTGTCCGGGCAAGCAGAAATTCTGCACCTGTTGCAAGCCCCATCCCCTGGCCATTGTGTATTCCTGCAATGCAGCTTAAAACCATAGTGCCATGTGTACTTGCTGAATAGACATTTTCCCTGTCCTTTACGAAATCATAGGTGCTGATAATACGCCCGTCTTTCCTAATGTGTTCGAAACACGAATGATTATCCACGTCAGGGAATCCGCCGTCAAAAACGGCTATTCTTATGCCCCTGCCATTAATATCTTTTTCTTCAAAATGAGATGCCCCCATTCGCTGAACCTGCTTTTTAAGCAGTTCAAGTTCACCATTTGACAGTTTTTCCTCGTGATAATCACAAAGACTATAATTTTTGTATTTTGCAACAGGCTGTATCTCCCTGACAAAATCCATTCTGTTCAAGGCATTGAAATTATCTTTGCTTAAATTCACGGTAACAGCATTCATCCAACGGCTTGAAGAAATAATCTTTCCGCAGGCTTTTTCCACTTCACTCACATACCTGCTGTTCAATGGTAAATCGGTTTCTGAAACGAGCGGAATGCCGAACTTTAACCTTCTCTCAATGGCTTTTGGGTCGAAGTATGTATATGGATCGAGGCTGCAATCTTTTTTATCGTTAAAAAACACCCAGTATTTTTCTTGTGATAAAACATCCTGAAAGAGGCTGGAAAGAAAAATGACAGCGGATATTACCCTGAAAGTGAAATTAAAATAAGACATATTTAATTTATGGAACAATTTTTGAGGATTAAAAATAATGAAAATTAGTAAAAAGCAACGGTGAAGATATATTTTTTTTTTAATTGAAGGAATTTATTCTTTTGTCAAATTAAATGTCCTCTTGGTCTAATAAACTGAACTATCCACCCCGTTTGCCGTAACAATAAACAGAAAGCAACAAACAGACAATATAAAAAATACACATTTGGTTTGACGGTTTTGCCCAAGTTGGTTTAGTTAGTAGTTTTGTTTAATCTGTACTTGAAGGAGGTCTCTGCGACAGAAACCTCCTTCATACTTTTTATACCCTGGTAATTTTAATTCCCGATTATTCATTCGTTTTCTTTCAACCTATTGCAGCGATTAACTCAATTACAGTTTTACTCTGCCAGTTCATCAATCGGTTTCCCGGTGCAGGCATTGGGATAGGTAATATTCAGATAATTACAGATAGTAGGGGCAATATCCACGATATCCACCGGCCGGGTAATGGTCTTTCTGCCCGCTTTCCATCCGTACCATATCAACGGCACCCTGGTGTCGTATGCATAGCTTGAATTGTGGTTGGTACTTCCGTGTGTTTTCTCAACCCATCCGGGTTTAAGATTAACAATTACATCGCCCGAGTTTTTCTGGTTATAACTGTTCTGTATTTTCAGAAAAATACCACTTGTGAAATTTGTGGTCTGCAATGTAGCTGCAGAAACAGTATTGGCCACACCCGAAAACTGGAGCATAAATTGTGCAACATAATTCTGAAACTGGTCAAGCGGCAGTTTTGAATCCTCAATTAATATTCTGTTAAGATATATTTGCTGTGAATGATAAGCCTTAACCCAGTCGCCCTTACCGTAAACATTGTTCAGCGCGCTTTTGAGCAGCGAGATGGCACCGCTGTAATTAAAATATCCCACGGGGATTTTCATATCGCTCAGGTAGGTTGGTACCTGTGCTACACCATGATCGGCCGTGAAAAAAACCAGGGTATTCTCTTTTCCAACCTGTTGATCAAGAAATTCCAGAAAATGAGCGATCTCCTGGTCGAGCCTGAGCACAGCATCCTGAACCTCAACAGAATTAGGGCCAAACAGGTTACCGATATACTCAAGCGAGGTAAAAGAAACCATCAATACGTCTGTAATGGCATCCTTACCGAGTTCTTCATCTATGATCGCATTCAGGGTAAAATCTTTCAGAAGGTTATTGCCAAATGGTGTTTTGCCAAGAATTTCAAAGTTTTTTCTTTTTTTTGAAGAACCCGATAATTCCATCATATTGTATGGAAAAACGGTTTTACCTTTAAAACCTGTTTCGTATTTGTTCTGGTCAGGAAGGCTTTCGGAATATTCGGCGGCAGGGTAAAGGGTGTTCCATTCCTTTTCGAGGTATACATCTGCAAGTCTTTTGTTATTAAATGTTTCAACCCATTGCGGCAGCGAATCGGAATAAAAGGAACTGGTGATAAAATTACCTGTTTCGAAATCAAACCAGTAAGCGGTATTGGCGGTGTGGCCCCCGGCAAGTACAGCAGGACGGGCATCAAGCGAAATGCTGATTACCTTCGATTTAAAGTTATTTGAGAGCCTGAGTTCATCAGAAAAAGCAGTTGACATGAGGTTAAGCGGGGAGTGTTTACCAGACTCAAAACTGCCACCTATGGTTTTGCAGGAATTATCTTCGGTGTTTCCGGTAATTTTATCCTGTAGGTTAAGATACCATTCGCTTGCCACAATACCATGGTTTGAAGGTGTTGTCCCCGTAACAATGGTAGCATGCCCCACCCCTTCCTGTGAAAACAGGTAATTGAAACTGGTGTTTTTACAATTGGTACCGCGCTCAATCATTTGTTTGATGCCTTTGTCTTCAAGTTTGTCCCAGTACCTGTTCAGGTAATCAAAGCGCATCTGGCTAACGATAATCCCAACAATAAGTTTAGGCTGTTCGGAAGGTATCTGCTGGTGGTTCTGAGACCATGTATTTTGCGATACATAAACTAACAACATGCAAATTACCGGTAAAAATCTCTTTATCCTCATCTGTAAATATTTAATTATGTCAACAATTTTAAAAACTGCAAATATAACCTGTTTGATGCAAAGTTTATTGTGGATGGAATTCTCAAAATGTTAATATCCTCAGTCAATCGGGGCTTTTATAACTTTTAGGATTTTTGTCAAACCTCCTGAGGTAAAACTTATAAGATAAACGCCATTACTTAGGTGGGATGTTTCGAGTTCAAAATTTTCCGGACCGGTAAGATTAAATCTTTTGTTGAAAAAAACTTTTCCTGTTAAATCGCTCAAAACAATATCTATTTCATCAGTTATAGGTTCTGAAAAAAATATTTTAAAGTTATCAGTGAACGGATTAGGATATGTTATAATTTCATATCCTGATGGAACAAGTTCGATATTGACCCCGGCAAAACCAGATTCAGGCACCTCAACTTCAAGATGAACAGGGAGATAGCCGAAAGCGCTTACCGTCAACGGGTAATTTCCGCCTGAAAGCAACCGGTAAAATATACCTGTGGCAGAATCTGAATATACATGGGAATTATCGCGGTCGTAATCATCAATAAAAACTCCTGCCTTCAACGGATTTCCCGTATCTGAGCCGCGAACTGTTCCATTGATGCCCGTAAAGCAATTCATCAGGTAATTAACGAGTGATTTTATATTGTAATCCCAAAGAATCTGCAATTCAGGTCCTGACGGGATTTTATCCCTTGACAGTTCAATGGTAGCCTCCCTGCCATGGAGATAATAATTTACAAAATCCTGTCTGCCGTGACTTACCTGGTACCAGTCGAAACCATTGGTTATCCCGTTTTCAAGGTCTGTCATGTATCCTTCCCCGGCATATTTATGGGCAGTATCGGCATATTCGCGTGATATTCTGATGTACCACTGGTTATCTGCATGTCTTCTTTCCCACCTGTCCCACGGGTAATTAACAACCTCGGCCCCTCCGTGAAAATTGGCTGAAAGGACAAATTTTTTCTCTGCCATAAAATCAACCATGCATCTGGTTTCGGGTTGCATAACCGCTTTGCTTCCGTTTTCCGCATCGGGGAAATCCCTGTTAAGGTCAATATTGTTAAGATTGTTCCTTTTGGCACCAATAACCGATGTATCGCTCATAAAATAGAGCCCGTCAGGATTTGCAAGCGGATTAATATAAACCGCGGCATTATTGATCAGAAATGAAATTTTCTCATCTGTCTCGTAATTGCTAAGAAGATGATCTATGAACCTCAGCATCAGGATATAGCCCGAAGGTTCGTCGCCATGCATGGTAGAAGAGTAAAAAACTCCTGGTTCAGCTTCCTCATCCTGAACATTGTCTGAAATTTTTACCGCCATGATCCTTTTACCGCCAATGCTCAAACCTATATCAACAATGCGGCAGATTTGAGGATGGGTTGCCTCAAAGTTTTCCATCATGGCAATGTACTGGCTGTACGACGGGTAAGACTGCCACCCCTCATCTAATGTAGTTTTAAAAGGCAGGCTTTTTCTTTCAATCAGTGATACTGGGGTATGAAGCGTGTATCCTGTTTTGAGTTTAAGGAATTCTTCAAATTCCTGTTTATTGGCATAGGCAAAAACCGTATCGTCCTTAATCCTGTCAACAGATAGCCGGTTAGATAACCATACAAGAGAATATGCCGGTGGAAGCATAAATGAAAAAAACACTTCACCCCGCTCCTTTAAAACCTCAAATGCCCGCTCATCCTGAGTTTTAACCTGCGCAAAAGTGTGGTAGTTAAAGCACAGAAAAGCAAAAAAAATAACATGAACCAGGATTCTCCGCATCGGGAATGAATTATCGGTTAATCATACTACCTGAAGACAGCTTTTGTCTTTTGTGTAATCAGACATTGAACCTGATATGCAGGATATCACCGTCGTCAACGATGTAATTTTTACCTTCCACATGAAATTTCCCTGCTTCTTTCACTTTATGTTCGGAGCCCAGAGTAACAAAATCGTTGTATTTCATAACCTCGGCACGGATAAACCCACGCTCAAGGTCGCTGTGTATGGCGCCAGATGCCTGCTGGGCATTCATGCCTTTATTAATGGTCCATGCCCTGATCTCTTTTGGCCCGACGGTAAAAAATGAGATAAGGTTCAGCAAGGCGTAGGCAGACCTGACAACTTTGTTCACCCCGGGTTCGGCAAGTCCGGCATCCTGGAGAAAAACCAACCTGTCGGCCTCGTCTTCAAGTTCAGCAATTTCTTCTTCAAGTTTACCGGCGATGATCAGAAGTTCAGCATTCTTCCCCTTCAGAAAACCGGCCACATTTTCTGTATAAGCATTTCCACTTATGGCAGAAGCATCGTCAACATTGCAAACATAAAGTACGGGTTTAACTGTAAGGAGAAACAAGTCTTCAATATGTTTTTTCTCTTCGTCATCGAGTTCAAGGTCGCGCAGGTTTTGAAAATTTTCGAGATGCTCTTTAATCTTTTCAAGCGCCTCAACCGCCTTTTTGGCATCTTTGTCACCTACTTTGGCGGCCTTGCCTACTCTTTGCAGTTTTTTCTCAACCGATTCAAGGTCTTTAACCTGAAGTTCGAGGTCAACGGTTTCGATATCCCTTACAGGATTCACAGAACCGTCAATATGCGGCAGGTCAGCATTGTCGAAGCACCGCAGTACATGTACCAGGGCATCGGTATTTCGTATATCGCCAAGGAACTTATTCCCTACTCCTTCGCCTTTATTCGACCCTTTGGATAACCCGGGTATATCCACTATCTCAACTGTTACGGGGACGAGCTTTTCTGTTGTCTGAAATTTTTCCAGCTCTTTCAGCCGCGGATCGGGAACATTTACCACACCGATATTTGATTTGCCCGAACTGAAAGCATAACTGCTTGTTTCGCCCTTGGTAGAAGACATACAGTTAAACAGCGTTGTTTTACCGACATTGGCGATGCCAATGATACCGCATTTTAAAGCCATGATATAATCTGTTGGTTAATTATGAAGCAAAAATACATTTATCGTTGCGATTTTCAAATCTTATTGGTTGAGGGCAATATTCTATTTTACCGATTAACAAAATCAATTATTTAATCCCTTAATTCCGCAAGTTATTATTTATATAATTGTAAATAAACACCCTTCGACTACGCTCAGGGTGACTGTCAGGCTGAGCGTAGTCG
>JAFGPL010000014.1 GCA_016936215.1 Bacteroidales bacterium | reverse complement strand
TTGATATTCTCTAAAAGCATTAACGCGCACCCCATGGAGGTTTTCCTGGTGATACTTATAGCCGGCCATCTGGCCGGTGTTATCGGGATGATGCTGGCAATACCAGCGTATACCGTGTTGCGGGGGTTCGCCAGAGAGTTTTTTTACCAGTTCAGGGTAGTAAAACACCTGACCAAACGAATGGATAACCTAAGCCTGCAAACCTGATGACCGAAAAGTATAAAATATTCATTTTTCTTTTGATGTTATGGCCTGTGGCGCTTTACGGGCAATATGATTTTAGTGCAGATGTAACACAGGGGTGCGATTCCCTTACGGTGAATTATACCTTTACCTCTACAGCTACAGATGATTCAATAGATTATATCATATGGGACCTTTATAAACCGGGAGGCTATGATACGACCTATAGTGTTTCTGAAATATTAACCGCCAAATATGATATACCTTCCTCCTATCCGGTAGTAGTATATATAAATAACGCCAATGATCCGGAGGTTGCTTCAAAGTTTAATTATATAAGGATACACCGCACCGTAACAGCAGACTTTAATTTGAAAGACACCGCTGAAATAGATCCTTATGCTTATTCATTCGAGCACCTCGACCAGCCTTTCGATGTTACCGCTACTTACGCTTATACCTGGAATTTCGGCGATGGGAACACAGGAGCAGGCAGGGACATCATCCACACATATTCATCCCCTGGCAGTTACAATGTATCGCTGAATGTTACCGATGACTTTGGATGTACCGACACCAGGTTGCAAACCATTAATGTACTGCCGCAGGCTGGCGTGCCCGATATTGTTGCAAGTGTTACCGAAGGTTGTGATTCACTAAAGGTAAAGTTCAGCCTTATAAATGTTAACCCCGATACCATTGCCCCTATTTTGTGGGATTTTGGAAATACAACCAGCAGTAACATTATTGACCCTGATACTGTGGTTTACAGGGCAGGGAACACACCTACCGTGAATTATACAGTAAGGGTCATTTTTAACGGCGACCCAAACAATGTCCTCATCAAGTCAGATTTTATTACCCTTCACCGCATGGTTAAAGCCGATTTCAGATGTGACGACACATTGTCGAATGCAACAAGTATTATTAAGGTATGCTACAGCCTTGACCCGTTATTAGATACAGCGGCAGTTTACCAATATACCTGGCAGATGGAAGGGTTCTCTGAAAGCAACGATGTAAGGCCGATTTATACCTTTAACAATGAGCCCGACACTGTGTCTGCTTCCCTCACCATTGAAGACCTCACCCACGGGTGCATCAGTTCATCGGTGCAGGATGTAATCCTTACCCCTGAAGTAACGGTGCAAAATGTTTTTACACCCAACGGTGATGGCAGAAACGATTACTTTATGATAAGCGGAGGTGGTGTAAACCTGACCATCAAGATATACAGCCGCTCGGGATTGCTGGTATATGAGGGTGAAGGTACAGAAATTGTATGGGACGGCAAGACCGAATACGGGATGGAACTCAACCAGGGTGTGTATTTTTATATTTTAACTTCTTCTGCATCCGAAGACCCTTTGGGTAAATACAATAAAACCGGCTATATTTATTTGTTCAGGTAATTCTTGCATATTAAAATCCTCATATCATCCGATTTAACATTAACTGATTATAAATTAATTGAAAATGAAGCATTTCACAATCATGGTATTGCTGTCCGTTATTACCAATACCGTGTTTTCCCAGATTGATTCAATTTACACGGTAAGCGGTAACCATGCGAGATGTAAAATAATTAAAGAAGACAGCGCCCGGGTATATTTTGAAATGTATAATGATAAAAAACAAAAAATTGACACCTACCTTGATAAAAAGGATATCTTAAGAATTCAATACGGTGTGAAAAAACCTTTAACCAATTCCGGGATTAATTTAGGAGTGGGTTTTGGACCGAGTTATGGTGTAATCGGCACCAAAATGCTGATCGGTAAAAATAATTCAGGATTAATTATTGGTATGGGTACCACCCCTTTGGGAAAACTCACCACAAATGCAGGGGTTCAGTTGTCGGTCAAATCTGTTTTTGTTAATTTTGGCTATGGCGCATACGGTGTTATAAAACCCGAGGATGGCCCTGCAGAGGCAAGCTATGGCATGAATATAAATGGCGGGGGGATGATCAACCTGGGCAAATATCGTCATTGGTTTTTAGAACTGGCACTTGGGCTTGTGCTTTCACGAAACAATCCATCTTATTTTACAAATTACGAATTTTTTAATTCGATGGGGGCTCTGGGAATTGGTTATCGCTTTGAATCAAAAAACTAATTTCTTACTTAACTTTTAAAAAATGATACCGCTTAAAGACACCATTCCTTCGAAAAGTTTCCCGGTAATCAATTATTTATTGATCCTGGCCAACCTGGTGGTCTTTATTTTTGAAATCAGGTTGCCCGAAGCACAATTGAACGAGCTTTTTTACAGGTATGGGCTTGTACCGGCCAATATCCTTCCGGCACTCCTTGGCGGGGAAGAGGGCAGCTATAAGATACTGTACACCTTTGTTACCAATATATTTCTTCACGGCGGGCTATGGCATTTTCTGGGCAATATGCTTTTTCTCTTTATTTTTGGCGACAATGTTGAAGACAGGATGGGAAAATTCGGTTACCTTGTTTTCTATCTTCTCACCGGTGTACTTGCCAGCGCCACACATTTCGTGCTTTATATCCATTCCCCGGTCCCGGCCATTGGTGCATCTGGGGCCATATCCGGGGTTATGGCTGCCTATATGTTTCTTTTCCCAAAAAGTAAAGTCATTACCCTTATCCCGGTTTTTTACATCATTCCGCTTTTCGTCCCGATACCCGCATTTATTTTCATCGGCATCTGGTTTATACTGCAGCTTTTGAGCGGGGCGAGCCACCTTATGTTTCACGGCACTGCCTCAGGTATCGCTTTCTGGGCACATATCGGCGGATTTATCGCCGGATGGGTTTTGTATAAAATGTTTGTAAAAAGAAAAAGGTATCCATATTAAGCAAGCGAGCACACGAGACTGACGATAATCATTTCTGTTTAGAAATCAACGTACTAACTTTAGGTACTGAAAAACATTATTTTATGGCTAAACTGGCAGTTGTTGCATTAGGGGGTAATGCCCTGCAGCGTGATTATCAGAAAGGGACGATCGAGGAACAGGAACAGAACACGTTTGATACACTCGAAAACCTTGTTTTTCTCTTAAAAGACGGTTACAACCTGGTGATAACGCACGGAAACGGTCCACAGGTAGGTGACATCCTGTTAAAAAACGACGCCGGTGAATCATCTTACAATATCCCCCAGATGCCATTAGACATATGTGTTGCAGGCACACAGGGAGAAATTGGTTACATGATAGAAAGAATACTTTACAATGTCCTGGGCAAGCACGGTATTGCCAAAAACATTATCAGCCTTATATGTCAGGTAAAAGTTAACCACCAGGGAGCAGCATTTATAAACCCTTCGAAAAGGATAGGAAGGATGTACCCGGGTGATACAGCCGAAAAACTGTCAAAAACCAAAGGCTGGATATTCAAGGAGGAACAAAAAACCAGCGGAGGTTACCGCAGGGTTGTGCCATCACCCGAACCGGTTGAAATCATGAATACCGAAATTATAAGACAACTGGTTGAACAGGGAAATATAGTGATTACCGCAGGTGGAGGCGGTATCCCGGTTTATATGGATGAAAACAATGATTTAAGGCCGGTGGAAGCTGTAATTGACAAGGACATTGCTTCGGCACTGCTCGCGGCAACCATTAGCGCAGATGAATTTTATATTTTAACGGACGTCCCTTATATATTTCTGAATTACAAACAGACCAACCAGCAGATTGCTGAATTTCTTGATTATAAAGATGCCGTCAGGTACCTTGAGATGGGCATGTTTGGTGAAGGCAATATGAAACCAAAAGTTGAAGCAGCACTCAGCTTTTTAAAACATGGAGGCAGCAAAAGCATCATTACAGAGGCTGCAAAGCTTGCAGACAAAAGATATGGGTCAAAAATCACTATGCATTATAATGCAGGTGATGTAAGACATACAGACAACTATGGTAATGCGTAAACCGACCGCGAACTTAAAATTTCAATTTTAAAAGTTTTAATCCCCGCTTTCCGGGCTGCCTTTCCTCATTTCCATCACCTCACGGTAACGGTTGTAAAACATAGACTTCTTCCTGTCTGTTGAAACCATGTATATGTATGACATACCCAGTGATTTTCCGGAAATCTTTTGTTTCCTTTCTTTTGGTTTAAGGGCTATAATGGGGTCGAGGAATGCCTTGTTGGATGATAAAACCTGCATTACACCTCGCGTATAACCAAAATAATACCATTTGTTATCAATTTCGAGGTAGATATCACAAAGATCACCGCTGCGTTTTACCTGAATCTCGATGAACCCGTCCACCAGCTTGTTGACCTGCGTATTGTTAATGCTGCCAATACCGATTTTGCCAACCGACATATACGATCGGGTATCCGGGTTCCATTCCAGTTTAAGGTCATTGAACAGGATGGTATGCTTAAGACCCTCGGGAATTGTTTTCACAGTGCCGAAAAGGTTAAGCTCATCCTTAAAGGCCTGCGCACCGGCTTTGCCCGCAAGCTCTGATATCGCCCTGTTGTATGTGGTACGGTTGAGATCGGCAGCTATCGCATTGGGAATACTGTCAAGATCACCGGCCATGATATCAATTATATTATCATGTATAAAGAAATTGAAACCCATGACAACATCAAGTACCGTAGTGTTGTTATTGATGCTGTGCCTGAAATTGCCGGCAGTATAAGTCTTTACAAGCCCTAGGTCGAAGCCCAGGTCGAGTTTTCCTTCTCCGTACATTTCACAATCTTCTCGATGCAGGCTCAGGTAATTGCCATTTACTTCCCTGTCGTATAGTTTCTCCATTGAAGATATCTTATAAAGCTGCGTAGGTTTATCATAATAAAGAAAACCACTGACAGGCAGCATGGCCTTGTCGCTGTAATTTTTCCGGGGGGTAAGAAAAGCGGGGTAAATGTGCACGGAATCATAATACATAAAAAGCCCGGCATAGATTTTTTGCTTGTTGATATCCAGAGGCTGCTCGGGCAGCGGGATATATATCTGGTTGGGATTGATTTCACAGGTGAAATCCAGCCACTTGGGTTCAATTTTATCACAGTTATGTTCTATTTTAACGCCTCCTTTAAATGTCAGGTATTGTTTTTCGGCTTCAAGCAACACTTTTCCCATATACAAATAATTCGGGCTGAGCCTGAATTTATCGGGTTCAAATATTTCACCGCTGGCAATGGTCTGAAGGTTTTCATCCACCCCGATATTTTTAAAATGAATGTTCTGAATTTCGTTATTCTCATCCACATAATCGTAATTGGCGAAACCATCATAATTCTTTCTGCCATAAATATTAATGGTAGAGGAATGAAACTTATGAAACTTCGTGGTCATATTGGCCTTCACCCTTGAATTTACCAATGGCTGCATCCTGGCATCCGATTCAATAACGACGTTGCCCTTATCGGGATAGATGCGTGCATCGGCAACATCAATATACTTCACCTCTGTGGCTTTCAGCAGGTTTTTGCTGTAATCGTAATAAGCAAGCGGGGACACAAAATTAAGTGAATCTTGTTTGGGGTGAACCGAAATATAGGTAGGCCCTATGGCCGGTGCATCTTCCAACGTGTCTGCAGGCGCTGTACCGGCAGTTTTCCTGGCACCCATTTCAAGTTCTTTCCGGTCCATGTCCCAGATAAAGTAATCGAGGTAACTGATATACCTGTTCTCGGGAAAATTCACCAAAGAATAATCCTCGTTTGAATCGAAAAATCCTTTTTTCGACCTGAAATCAATATGCGACTTAACATTGTCTGTAAGTACAGTAAAACCAGTAGAATGTAATGATTTCAGATAAAAATCGGATGTGTCTGCAAAAATCTCGTCGGACTTATATGTAAACCTGTCGGAAATGATATCGGAGTTTTTCAGGTCCATTCTTCCCCAGCCGGACAATCCTGCAGGTTCGAGTTTAAGGTTCCCCTGTAAACGGGTGGAGTCATTGAACATTTTAAAGTCAATATCTTTTTTATAAGCATACATCTCGTCGGCATAAGGAAGCCAGTGGATGTAATCGTTTTTACCGGTAACCTGGGGATATTGCGTTTCGTTTGTTTTTTTGGCAATGGTATAATCGGTGGCATTCGCATTTAGTGAATCGGGGAAAAAGAGAATATCATCCGATTGCGTAACCGAAGTAAGATATTCAATGGTACCCTTTCCCCTTAGTCCGCTGTTGGTCATCTCAATCTCGCTTATATAATTGCCTTTGCCTCCATATAGCGGCAACCCTTCTGCTGGGGTAGCATGTTTAAACCCAAGAGATTTGTCTTTTTGCAGTGATAATGTCTGGGCGATAGGTGGAAGAATTCCGGCAGATACAAATTCTCCCTCGTAAAGCATTGAATTCCTGTTGAAATTATCGAGACTATCCATGGTATACGGGTATATCTCAAAATAAAATTCGTTCTGATCATACACACCGCTCTGGATATCAGATCTTTCGTAAAAAACATAAGAGCTCTCTTTACTGATAAAAATGGGGTATTCGGGATAATTTTCACGACCTGACTTGTTATCAGACCTGTCAACCAGCACTTCACCGGTAACATGCCTGATCACATTATCAATATCGCCAACTTCAGATCTTCCGAAATTATCAACTGCACCTGTGAGATACTTTATTCTTAGAACATCAACATTCAAAAGGTTAATTTTGAACGAGTCGTAACTAAAAAAGAAATTATTGCCTTCGAAAGTAAACAAACCCGCCACCACTGTGCCGTTGAACTGAAAATCCCTGTTCTTTTTCATCACTATTCGCTCCTTATCGGGAAAAATAGCCACGTTCTGTGAATCACTGACAAAGATTTGCGGTATACCGTTAATGGTCAGGTCGAATGTGCGCAGGTCGAAGATGGCATTTTCGACAGGTGCATTTGTGCGCGACGGAATACTAATAACATCATAATCAATATTTGCAACACTCGCGGCAATATAGGTATGCAGTTTTGGTTTAATAGCAGCCATTTCAGTATTAGCATCATAAAACACAAACCCGGCTACCGACATACGCATCAGCATTTGCTTTACAAGGTGTACGGGCAATCGCAGGTAGTTGGCGAAATCTTCGGCATGAAACTCTTCCGATTTCTCCTTACGCGCGAAGCTGCGGATAAGAATTAACGGGTGTACATCGTCCATGCCCTGCATCTGGGTAAAGCGGTCGTAATTAAAGAAGTTTACCGACTCGAAGTTGGCGATCCCTGTTGCCGCGCCAATAGGGGCTTTGAAATGCATCAGAGGTTCGTTTATCTTCCACGAAAGCTGTTCAAAGCTCATGTCAATGTTGTGGTAAGAGTTGAAATAAGGGCTTTGCGATGTAAAGTTATCAGAACGCGACAAGGTAAGTTCCCTGTCTTTGACCATAAACCTGAAATTGAGGCCGGGATGAAAAATTGAGTCACGTTGAAGCTCTATGGTCACGCTGGTATTTATACCGATCACCCTGTCGGCCCTGAAGGCGAAATAACCACTTTGCGCTTTAACCATCAGGGTATCGTTCCTGAAGATATTGATATGGGCATTCCTGTCCCTGGTACCGGTACCCACCAGTTTTGAGCCCTGCATCGAGAGCCCTCCTTCGTAATCTATATTATCATAAAGGTCTTTTATAAAGAAGTCTTTCTGGTAAGAATCAAATTGGGGATAAGTGGCATCACCTGTTGTTTGTATGTATTTCACCTTATCGGTAAGAGTACCTGTAAGTGCCTTGGTAAAGAAATATTTATTTGTGAAAGATACATTTTCAGCAGTATATTCCGACTTCGACATGTTGATGGTATAATCGGCAAGCACAGCAAATACCGAATCGCGGCTATACCCTCCCCTCTCCCATGTGACAAGGCCCAACGATCCTGTCCATGTTTTTTCAATCGGTTCATACCGGCCCCCGGTAGCAAAAACTGCAATGCTGTCACGCTTGGCATAACAAGTAAGATCGGTCTTTCCAAAAAGGACATAAAATTCTTTTTTATCATTAACAAATTTGTAATCTGTCGCACTCGCTTGCCAAACAGTTGAAGAAGAATAAGATAATGAACCGGAATCAAGCAGTGCAGAAGGAAATCTGATGAACTCATAAGTTTTTGAAGTCGAAACTTTTCGTTTGTCAAGCAGTTCAAGCAACCCATCCCTCCATGGAATGAACAAAGCATCTTTTCGCCCGGAATTGCTGAAAGAGACAATGCTCTGCAAAAACATTTTAAAATGCGGATCGGGTTTAAAATTCCGCTTAAGCATAAGGTTCGAAATCTCAATAACCGAGGTTTGCTCCTCCGGGGTTAGGGTGCTCACGCTATCCTTTCCCCAAACGGTAAGAAAATCACTTAAAATTACCTCTGTATTGAGTGTAATATTTACGCGCATGAATTTTTCAAGATCGTCTGTAAATTTTTCACGATCAGAAGAAAATTCCTTTAGCGTCTGGTTATAGGCTATTGTAAAACAGAAGCAAGCAAAAACAAAAAGGCAATATTTCTTCATAACAAAAGGTTTTTGTCTGAAAAATCCGGCATATAACGCTTATGCCGGAATAATAAACCTTAAAGTTAATCTAAATCTTCAAAAATTTTGCTGCTACCCAGTCCTTCTTTTGAACATGCGAATCATATTTCATGCCGTAATCTGCCGCTGCACGGGTAATATCACCGAGGTCGGGTTTCAGAAAGCCGCTTAAAAGCAGCACACCATGTTGGTTTAATCTCCTGCAGTATTGTGGAATTTCTTCAATAAGGACATTGCGGGTAATATTGGCAATAACCGTATCAAACTGTTCGTTTTCAAGAACATTAATATTACCGGGCAATACACGAATGTTTATTACATTGTTTTTTACGGCATTTTCGATGGTATTTTCTATTGCCCATTCGTTAATATCTATCGCGGTGACAGATGTTGCACCCTTTAGCGAAGCGTAAATAGCCAGCACCCCGGTACCGCAACCCACATCAAGCACGCTTTGTCCTTTTATATCCAATGCTGATAACTGCTGCATCATCAGCGAGGTGGTTTCGTGGTGCCCGGTGCCAAAAGACATCTTCGGCTCGATGGTTATTTCGTACTTATACCTTTTGCCAAGGTTATGAAAAGGGGCTTTAATAACCACTTCATCTGAAATAATGGCAGGTTCGTAATTACTTTCCCACAGCTCGTTCCAGTTTTTCTCAAGGATGAATTCGGTCTCGGTAATGATCTTACCGAAAGCAGGGTTTTTCATAAATGAAAAGCCTTGCAGATCAGTATTTTCAATAACTCCTGTTTCAATATACGCTACAACACCGGTTTCTGTCTCAAGGAATCCTTCAAACTTAGTGTTGCTCAACTCTGCAATGATGATTTCGCGTAATTCTTCAGTCGGCCGGCTTAGTTTAAAATGTACTGCTGTGTATTTCATCCTGAATGATATCTTCTGTAAACAAAAAGGCAAAATTGTGTATTTAAGCTTTTACCTTGTTTTATAAGATGTCTTTGGTATATAATTCAATAGAATAAAAGAGGCTGTGAATAAAGTCAGTTCCACGCAAAGATCGCTAAAATTATCCCAAAGCGCGCAAAGTGCATGATAACCTTTTGCGGATATTAAGTTATTTATCGCTGCGCGCTTCGCGTGGAATTAAAATACTTTTTGGACAGCCTTATAAAATTCCTTAAATCCACAATTTATTTTTGTTTTTCCTATCAGGCTTCGACTGCGCTCAGCCTGACTGTCACCCTGAGTGCCTGTCCGCCTCGGCCTCAGGCGGATTAGGCAGGTGGGAAGTCGAAGGGGTTGTCACCCTGAGACCTCGATAGTGCTAAACCACTATTTAATAATTAGTTGACACTTTCGTCAGCCTGAGCGCAGTCGAAGGGTGTTTATCACCAATTATATAAATAATAACTCGAAGATTTAAGGAATTAACAAAAGCCTTATATCAGAAAGCGTTTACAATGCCGAGAAACTCGTCGGCCTTAAGCGAAGCACCTCCGATAAGCCCGCCGTCTACATCGGGATTGGCAAAGAGTTCACCGGCATTGGAAGCTTTGCAACTGCCGCCATACAAAATGGTGGTATCATCGGCCATGGTGTTGCCGTATTTAGCAGCAACCTGTTGGCGTATATACGCGTGCATTTCCTGTGCCTGCGCGGGAGTTGCCACTTTTCCTGTACCAATGGCCCATACAGGTTCGTAAGCTATAACCACTTTTTTAAACTCATCGGCACCGAGAAAAAATAAACCCTCTTCAAGTTGTTTTTTTATCACATCGAATAAAATACCGGATTCTCTCTCTTCAAGCACTTCGCCGATGCAGAATATGGGGAGCAAACCGTTCTCAAGCGCCAGCTTCACCTTTTCTGCAAGAATGGTATTTGTTTCGCCATAGTAGGCACGGCGCTCTGAATGACCAAGGATGACATATTCAATACCTGCCGATTTAATCATGGCGGCAGATACTTCACCGGTATAGGCCCCGGCGGCCTTATCGGCACAGTTTTGCGCGGCAACAGCCACGGGGGTGCCCTTAACTACTTTTGCCACCTCGGTAAGATGAATGAAAGGAGTGCCAAGTATCACCTTAACATCCTGCGGAATGGTCTTGTTACAAACATCTTTTGCCAGTTGAATACCCTCCTGGAGCGTGTTGTTCATCTTCCAGTTTCCTGCAACTATCTTTTTTCTCATTTTTTATTGGTTTAATAAATTACTATTGATGGAAGCCGCAAATTTAGAATTTTTTTTTGAACAGATGCATAAAGTATTGGGACAGGCTTGGGATGATTAACTCCAGCTTAATAAACTATGTCATGAGTATAAAAATTCAGGCGACTGGTCATTCACTAAGATCAGCTAAATGCATTACCGGGAGGTTTTTCTTTTCCCTTCTTTGTTAAGTAGATGAAATACCAAAGCAATAATCATAATTCCCAATGCAGAAATAACTACCGACATACGCGACCTGGAAATTCTCTGCTCATTAAGTGAAAAGGCTAAAAGGTCACCCTCACACTCATAAGGAATGTTACGGAAGTGCCATTTTCCAATAATCACACCCTTTTTGAGCAGTACCAGCCCGGGATTAGCCCTCACAATGGTCTTTAGGGTGATGTTATCGGCAGTGCATATTTCAAATGCCGGTTTGTTTTCAGCAATAAATCCTTCAATAACCTCAAAAGTAGATGAAGTAAGACAGATAAACCTCATATTGTCATTTGTATATTTTTCAGCCATGGCACTTAACCCGGTAAGCGACTCTTTATTGGCTTTCTGCAGGTCGTAAGCAACAATAAGAAAGGTATAATTTACATCATCCAGCACATCTTGTGTAATATCGTCCCCATCGAGCGTGGTAATGGAAAAATCGTGTACAGGCGGCACATATCCTTTGCTGATGAGTTTCTCCTTTCTGTCAACCATATTCCATGTTGAATCGGGAAGGTTATCCAATGAAAACTCCTGCTGCCTGCCATTTTTTTCATAAATAAAAACAAATTCATACTCATCTTTCGGGCTTCCTTCAGGAATGGTCATCTTTGCAGGTATATCGGCACCAATGTTATAAGGTCTGAAATCAAGCAGGGGTAAATTGTTATAATTGTAAACGGAAAAAGCAACAAAGGTGAAGGTAAATACAGCAACCAACACCCATTCTTTACCTGTCCCATAAAAAGGAAGAAACCTGTCGCGCTGAAAAAAGATCAATACAGTAGGTACCAGAATGATAACATTCTTCCAAAATGTCTGCCAGTTGGTAAGTATGATGGCATCGCCAAAGCAACCGCAATCAGTCACGGGGTTGCTGATGGCCAGTTTAAGCGTGATTAACGTGAAAACACCCATAAACACCATGAGCGCCCAGCTTGTAACTTTCATCCTTAAACCCAGCAAAAGGTTAATGCCGATGATCAGCTCGGCTGAGCTGAGCAAAACTGACAAAACCAAAGTTAACGGGTTGAGGAAAGCGAGATGAAAAGCCTCAAAATAATCAAAAAACTTGTAAGCAGTTCCAAGCGGGTCAACTGCTTTTACAAAACCTGAGAAAAGAAATACCAGACCAACGAAAATACGGCTGAAAATGCGAATAGATTTCATAGCTTACTTCATATTTATTAAAACCAAGGTGCAAAATAAATACTTTTGGTTGTTTTTTCAAGGCGATAATTCACCTGCGATGGAATTAACAATGCCTCCGGGCTGTATGTTATATAAATCCCAGGGCTGTTAATATTTTTTGAAAAATCTTTTCCGGCGGCAGCATTTCACTATTTTCTCCGTGACAGTCAATCAGCTTAAAATCTGCTTCCTCCTGCACCTGCCACAGGTATACATCCCTCACTTTTTGCTGGAACGAAAGGTCCTCTTCATGAATATCTTTTGCCCCTGCAAGATAACCCCGGTCGTCGCCATCCCTGCCCTGCGAAAGCTTCTGGGCAGTGAATGAAAAAGGCACGTCGAGAAAAAGGCTGATTTCGGGTTTTGGGATTTTAAAATAATCATACTCGAGATGGTTGATCCAGTCTCGCAGCTTTTTCTTCTCGTCCGTGTCATTAAGTTTGGCACATTGAAAAGCTATGTTGGAATGCACATACCGGTCGAGCATCACCACGTACCCTTCGTCAAGCCACTGCCTTATTTTATCCGCAGCATCTTTTCTGTCGCCCGCGTAAATCAATGCCACAAGGTAGGGATGTACCTGGTTGATCTCGCCCAATTCGCCGCGTAGAAAACGTGCAATCAATTCACCGAAGACAGGTGAACCGGTGCGTGGAAAATGAAGGTATTTAAAAGGTATCCCCCTGTCTTCGAAATACCCGGTAAGCAGCCTGACCTGCGTAGATTTGCCTGAGCCGTCAAGGCCTTCGGTGACAAAAAATTTCATGCCGGAAAAAATTCGTTTTTACTTTTTATTACTTTTATCTCAAATATATGTTTCGGATGAGCGATAAAGATACTTTTTTTTCAGGAAAAACCACCATCAGGTGCAAAGGCAGGTTGATAGACCTTTCACAACCAAGGGTAATGGGGATATTGAATATAACACCTGACTCATTCTACGATGGAGGCCGTTATACAACAGAGGGGGCCATCACCGGAAAGGTTGATAAAATGATTTCAGAAGGAGCTGATTTTATTGACATAGGAGCCTGTTCAACCCGGCCCGGGGCTGATGAGGTTTCAACAGAAGAAGAGATAAAAAGACTTGATACCGCGCTGAAAATAATAAGAAAAAAGTACGCGGATGCTATTTTGTCCGTGGACACTTTTCGGCCAGAGGTTGTATTATTTGCGGTGAGAGAATACGGGGTAGACATGATAAATGACATTACCGCCGGGGGAAACGATGAAAAAATGTTTGAAACAATATCACGATTGGGCATACCTTATATTATGATGCACATGCAGGGCACCCCCCGCACCATGCAAAACAACCCTCATTATGATGATGTAGTAAACGACCTGCTGAAATTTTTTTCAGAAAAAGTAAAAAAAGCCACTCTTGCCGGCATTGCCGATATTATTGTTGATCCCGGGTTTGGGTTTGGCAAAACCATAGAACACAATTACGCACTTTTGGGCCGCCTGGGGGATTTTAAAAAAATACTTGAATTGCCTGTCATGGCGGGATTATCGCGCAAATCAATGATTTATAAGCATCTTGGCGTAACACCCGAAGAAGCCCATAACGGCACAACGGTTTTAAACACCATTGCCCTGATGAACGGCGCCAGCATATTGCGTGTACACGATGTAAAAGAGGCCAGGGAAGCCATAAGGCTGACAGATACCATAAAACTACATCATCATTAACACCTGATAACGAATCAGAAATGCAGAAAATTGTCATTCTTCCACAGGTATGATTATTTATACCACAGGCCTGCTGTCCGGTTACATGCCTTAAGTGATCAATAACATTTGCAATCTTGCCGGTACCTTTGATAAAATTGCCGATACCCTGGCTTATCTTGTTTTATGTTAGGGCAATCTTATCAGTACTAAGCCTTTGCTTGTCTATTACACAGCCGGTCTTGTCAAGTTACACGCGCAATCTTGTCTGTTGTAAAGGTGTTCTTGTCTGTTACAAATGCATTCTTGTTTGTTCTTCAGGTAATCTTGCCTGTATATTGGCTTTGCTTGTCTTATACACCAATGGTCTTGTTTTGCCCACGATTGATCTTGTCGGCAACTCAGACGAAACATTAAACCCGCTACCCATTTGTCTTTCTCTAAAGGCCTAAAGCCTGCAGCATGAGGTTTGAACCCTGGGTTATCCCCTGATGCCTGTCGCATTCTCTTTCTCATTCTGTTGCTCCTCCGAAGCTTACCTGACCCCGAAACTCCTTTTCTCTTACCCTAAAAGCCTTTTGCCTTATACCTTTTTGCCTTATATGCCTTCCTTATTTAAAATCATTCCAAATTGGGGGGGTATTGCACAATGTATAAAAATGTAATATTATTGTAATAATATTTATTGAAGCATTAATCGTTTTTTGAAAATTTAAGGGGAAAATCAATTAATTATTCGGGTTATACAGTGCAAGGCATTGGGATAACCGGGGAGTTTTCGCGCTTTCTTTCCAGAAGCAAAAAACCTCACCCCGTTGTGTGACCGCTAAATCAACTTTGGGATGAGGCAGCTAAACCAAATGTTTAACGTTACAAATTTAGACGAAAATGAAAATAAAAAGTTTAATTATCGGCAGTATTTTTATGTTGACTGCTACATTAGCTTTCTCCAACGGTGATGCCAACTCTGCTTTCAATAAAATTGACGATCAGCTGGTGTCATACAATGAACAAACAGCCACAATGACTAAAACAATGTTAAAATTAGCTGATTGTACTATTACCGTTACAAATAATAAAACTGGTGATAGTTATAATATTACTGTTCATGGTGTGAGTTGTGCTGAATTATTAAGATCATTAATCCTTAAATAAACCTATTATGTGATGAAAAAAAAGATAGCAATTATTGTAATGTTTGTAAGTTGTTTTGTTTCACTACAAGCATTTTCTAACGGGAATGAGCAAACATCTTTTTTGGCAAAGGTTGATTGCACAGGTAAAATTAGAATAAATGGCGATTCATATACCATTACCTTACATGATGTTTCATTGGTAACTTGTGCTGCTTTTAAACTTGTAAGTCTATTGAGGTAATTTCTTTATGAGGCTGTGTAAAAAGTCAATTTTCTTGAAATGTTGAATGAAAGCAAAGAATCTACAATATAGACTATGATATGTTAATTACACGAGATAGCCTGTTTGGATACAGCAGTCAGACAGGCTATGCTAAGTACACTTTCGTTCTAACATGACATAGCGTATTAAAAATTGACTTTTTTACATAACCTCTTTTAATATCAATTAATAACTAATTAAAGTAACGTATTATGAAAAAAACAACATTAATATTATCATTAGCAATTATTTCATTTATTGCTTTTTCTCAGAATGGGTTTAAGGCTGAATATAAATTAATTCTTGCAAAAAACGGTTATGCACCTATGTATTATGAACTTTCTAATTCAGGTGGAAAATCAGTTTTTAAATTTATAAAAAAAGATAATCCTGAGAGATTTGTAGATGACTATGAAACAGGAGACCTTTATATTAATCCAGAAACACCTGACAGTATTCAGCCTCTAATTATCACTAATTTTGCTCAAAACAAAATCATTTCAATTGAATATTTAACAGATGATGATGGAACAACTTATAAAAAATATATTGTAAGCGAACCAATTACAATAGAATGGAAACTTGTCAATGAGACAAAGCAAATTGACAAGTATTTATGTAATAAAGCTATTACAAAGTTTAGAGGAAGAGAATATATCGTATGGTATTCTAAAGATATCCCAGTATCCATTGGGCCATGGAAATTTCATAGATTACCAGGTTTGATAGTTGAGGTAATAGATTTAACAAATGAAGTTTCAATGAATCTCATAAATATAAAATACCCATATAACGAGGATATTAAAACTAAAATGCCTGGTTTAAAAAATACCATTACTATTGATAATTTTTTTGAATTGAAATATCAGGCAAAAAATAAATCAAGAGAAGCATTTATCAGTAAAGTTACCTCAAAGCTTCCACGAGGAGCAACTATTGAATTAACTGAAGAAGGTAGCAATGATATTGAAAAAAGTCTATGAACCTTGGCCCATTATTAAAACTATATCAATTCTGATATTTAGTCAGCTTTTGATAACAAAAGTTTTGTCACAGAATACGGTATCAGGGTTAGTCCAAAATAAACAAAATACGCCAGTATTCTTAGCAAATATAATCTTTACCGATTCGATCGATAAGGTTATTAAGACGACAATAACAGATAATAGTGGTTGTTTCATTTTTCAGAATGTGGGTGAAGGTAGTTACATAATAACTATTTCTAATATCGGTTATAAGAAAAAAATTAAACCTATTTACGTCAATTCCGATATTGACCTATTAATTACTTTGGATGATACTATAGTGAGCCTTGATGAAGTGATTGTTCACGCAGAAAAACCAATTTCTATTAGGAATGACACTATTAGTTTTAATGTGAAGTACTTTGTTAATGGAACAGAACAAACTGTTGAAGATTTATTGGAAAAAATACCTGGCATTAATGTTGATGACGAGGGAGCAATAAGAATTGGGGATCAGGAAATTGAAAAGCTCATGATTGATGGCGATGATCTTTTTGAAAAAGGTTATAAAATTTTATCCAAGAATATGCCAGCTTACCCTATTGATGAAGTTGAAATCATCAATAAATACTCCAGCAACCATTTATTGAAAGGTATTGAAAATAGTGATAAAGTGGCATTAAACTTAAAACTTAATGATCAGTCAAAAAATATATGGTTTGGTAACTTGGATGTAAACGTAGGTAACGACTATTTTTACCTATTTAAAGGTAATCTGATGAATTTCGGAAAAAGAAACAAGTATTACTTTTTTACTAATCTTAACAATATTGGTTATGATGCACATGGTGATATTGAACACCTAATTCATCCTGCAAGAATAAACGAATCAGCACAGATTGGAGATAACCAACAAGCTTTCCCGGTTATTGAATTATTTACTTACTATCCTGGTTTCAAACGTAGTAGAATAAATTTTAATAATGCCCGGTTATTGTCTTTGAATTCTATATATAGCCCGACAGAAAAGTTAAAAATCAAACCATTAATATTTATTAACTGGGATAATAACGAATATTTCAGGAGTTCTGTTACCAAATTCGATGTAGGAGAAACAGAATTTACTAATACCGAGGATTATTTATTGCGAAAAAAACAAACATATACTTTCGCTAAACTGGATATTATTCATAACAAAAATAATAAATTACTAGAGTCTGTCACTAAATATAGCAGTGGTGAATTTTATGATGAATCTGACCTGATATTCAATAGCAATTCTACCATTGAAGATCTTCGGTACCAGACTACCCTGATAGATCAAAAAATTAATTATACGTATAAGTTAAAAAACAAAAAAGTCCTATTATTAACTGGGAGGTTTATTAATGAAAAATTTCCTCAAAAATATTCATTTAACCAGTTCTTTTTTAAAGACTTATTCCCTGAATTTGATTATTCGGACAATGTAAAACAAATTTATGCGAATCAAATGTCATTTGCCGGTATCGATGGTCATTTTATATTGAAAACAAAGAAGAATGACTTGTTAGAAATACAAACTGGTAATGAATATCGAAAAGATTTATTGTTTTCAGACTTTTTTCTTCTTAAAGGAGACTCGGTGTTAAATCATCCAGACAATTATAAAAATCAAACACAATACAAGGTGAATGATTTTTACATTAAAGGAAAATACTCACGCAACATTGGGCGATGGTGCAGCATTATTAATAAAGTCGAGTTTCATCACCTTTATAATATGCTTGGTAACAATAATACATTTAAAAAGCAAAATTTAATTTTTGTAAACCCTAGCTTTGGATTAGATTGGCAGTTAAACAAAAGAAATAAAATTACATCAGCGTATAATTTCAACACTACAAATACCAAGGTTATAGATATATATGACAATTATATTTTAACTGGTTATAACTCATTCACTAAAGGATTGGGTGATTTTAACCAATTGAATTCTTCTAATATTGTTTTAAACTATCAGTTAGGTAATTGGAATGATAGGTTTTTTGCAAACACTTTCGCATTATATAGTAGAAGTAATGAGTTCTTTTCAACCAACACTTACATCATTCAAAATTATGCGCAGTCTGAAAAAATAATAATAAAGGATAGAAAGTTATTGAATTTAAATTTAAAAATTGATTACTACTTTAAATTCATCTCGTCCAACGGGAAATTTGATTTAGGTTATACTAAAAGTGAATACAAGAACATTGTTAATGACACTGAACTTAGAACGGTATTAACTCAAACTTATAATTATGGTATGGAGTTTCGAACAGGTTTTAGGTCATTTTTTAACTTTCATATAGGCTCAAAATGGACAAATAGTATCGTGAAAACTTCCTTAACAAATACGTTTAAGAAAAATTTAAGTTTTTTAGATCTATTTTTTATCATTAATGATAATTTTAACATTCAGTTACAGTCTGAAAGATATTATTTTGGAAAGCAACAAAGTGTAAATTCATTCTATTTTTTAGACTTTACAGGTCAATATAAACTAATAAAAAATAAACTTAATATTGGCTTTACGGGTAAAAACCTTTTCAATACAGAAAAATGCATTGATATAGCAGTAAGCGATATAAGTTTAATGATAACAGAATACATGTTATTGCCAAGGTGTATTCTATTGAGGATTGAGTATAGATTTTGAGCATTTTATGTATCTGATTGGAGGCAAATCATCTTTTTGTCATAGATTCGAATATGCATGTCATAAAATAAACAAGGTAGATAGTGAGATGGTCTAATAGGACTGGACAATTTATTTATCAAATATAAGTGTTTATGTTGAAAAGAGGGATTGGAGACGACTCATAACTTTCATTTTTGTTAATATTTATGATATTTTTTCTGCTGTAAAATCAAACTGCCGCCTTTATTTTCTTCAACCTTTGCCTTAGCCTCACTTTGCGCCACTTCGCGTTTGCCCTGCGCATCTTTGCGAAATAGCGCCAAAGGCCATGTGACATTGACATTTTGACAAACCCGGAACATGGAATCCGAAACCTGCAATCCCTTCCCCTATTCGCCTACGACCTAAAGCCTGCTGCCTTCTTCCCCCACCCTGTTTACAACATTTTACCCAAATGCCGGCTACAGTATTATTTTTTTAATATTTTTGTCAATAACCATTTACGCGATGCATATCGGACCAGTACCCATAAGGTTTATTGATATAATAGACATCCTCCTGGTAGCTTTTTTAATGTACCAGGTGTATATCCTTATCAAAGGCTCCATAGCCATTTATTTATTCATAACTGTTCTTGCGTTCTGGCTGTTGTGGTGGCTGGTGAAAGACAACCTCATACTGCTTGGTTCCATACTTGGCCAGATTATTAGCGTGGGCGCCATTGCATTGATTGTGGTCTTTCAGCCTGAACTGCGAAGGTTCCTGGTGCTGTTCAGCACACGCTATCTTTCAAAAACCGCCATTACACTCGACAATTTATTCCCGGGCTCGGCCGGTGAAAAAGACCTGCCGGTAAATTCGGTTATAAAGGCATGCATCAATATGGCCAAAAACCGTACCGGGGCGCTTATCGTGCTTAAAAGAAAATCGCTGCTCGATTCTTATGAAAAGAGCGGGGACAAATTAGACGCGCTAATATCAAGCCGGCTGCTTGAAAGTATTTTTAACAAACACAGCCCGCTGCACGACGGGGCTGTTATCATTATAAATAATAAAATAAGGGCTGCAAGGTGTATCCTTCCTGTTTCCGATAATTTTGAACTGCCTGCAAACTACGGGTTAAGGCACCGCGCTGCCATCGGGCTGACAGAAGAAACCGATGCCCTGGTGATTATAATTTCTGAAGAAACAGGCGAAATCTCGCTGGCCGAATCGGGAAGGATAAAGCGCGTAGACACCAAGGTATTGTTCAGGATACTCGAAAAAGAATTTGTGTCCTGATCATCATATAAAATAAACTGATTAATTCGAATAGACCGTTTATTTTCATTATCCTGCCCTGAACAAAAACTGTAAAAAATCTGTTTAAGTTTTAAATCATACATTATACCCGCTGCATTACAAAAGGGTGGTATAATAAGAATAAAATGGTTATTATTGTTACAAATATTAATTTAATTATAACAAACTCCGCAATATATGAAGATAACCGTTGTAGGGGCCGGGCATGTGGGGGCTACCTGTGCCGATGTGCTGGCGCACAAAGATGCTGCCCATGAAGTAGTGTTGGTTGATATCAAACCCGGGCTGGCTGAAGGAAAGGCGCTTGATATCTGGCAAAGCGCACCCATTGACAGGTTTAACACCAAGACTATAGGGGTGACCAATGATTATTCGCAGACAGCCAATTCCAATGTGGTGGTAATAACATCAGGCCTTCCGCGAAAACCGGGCATGAGCCGCGACGACCTCATCAGCACCAACGCGGCTATCGTTAAAGAAGTTACCGAAAAAATCATCGAATATTCGCCCTGTACCATTATCATCGTGGTGTCTAACCCGCTCGATGTTATGACCTATCAGGCTTATCTTACATCACAGTTTCCGCGTACACGAGTGATGGGTATGGCAGGCATACTCGATGCCGGCCGCTACAGGGCATTTATTGCCGACGAGCTGAATGTTTCACCCAAAGACGTGCATGCACTGTTGCTTGGCGGGCATGGCGACACCATGGTGCCCTTGCCTCAATATACTACTGTAAGCGGTATACCTGTATCCGAACTCCTCTCGAAAGAAAAAATAGATGCCATTATTGAAAGGACAAGGTTTGGAGGCGGTGAACTGGTAAAGCTCATGGGCACCTCTGCATGGTACGCACCGGGGTCTGCTGCCGCGCGTATGGCCGAGGCTATCACCCGCAACCAGAAACGTGTTCTGCCATGTTGTGTAAAACTTGAAGGTGAGTACGGACTGGAAAACGTGTTTGTTGGTGTGCCAGTTGTTTTGGGTAAAAACGGTGTGGAAAAGATTATGGATGTAAAGCTTACCGATAAAGAACACGAGGCACTGCAGAAATCTGCCGATGCCGTAAAAGAACAAATGGATGTGCTGGATAAGCTGCAACACGGGTAAACAAAATCCCAGACGACACAGATGTGGCGAATAGCTTCAGATTAGCGAAAATCCTTTCAATCTGTGCCTTCCGTGTGCCATTTTATTAGAACACGGATGACACGGATGCAGCAGATAATCACAGATTATTGTAAATTAGTATTATCAGCATCATTCCTGCACCGGTTTAAATTTGTCGGTAAATACCCATTTGTATATAGGTGAAAACCGTTAAATTAATGTCGGCCTCCCCCCTCAGCAAATTGGGTAAATAACCTTTGCTTATACATAAATATATAATTATCTTTCAGATATATATGCTGATATCATTTATTATGATTTATCCTATAATAATATTCAATACGATTTTTATCAGGTTAAATAAGCACTTTACCAAAAAAAATCTATTATCCATCAAATAGTTGTCAACCTGTAATTAAATAAGTACTGAAAATGAAACAAGTGACCGAAATCATCGTACATAAAGCAGTTGTTACAACAAATAATTCAACAATTATTTGTAATTTAATACTTAAATGAGGTGTTAATAACTTTTTTTGCAAGGTTTTGACATCAGCTATAATTTAACGCTTGTTTTTTGGCAGATTTGAATATTACTTTGAATTTGAAGAAGAAGATATTAAAATATTTAAAGGCAACACGATATGCTTCAACACCGAAGCTGTTAATACTTAAATCCGTACTCTTTATTATTATACTCTCTTTTGCAAACGCTGCTTCCGGACAGACGATCACAGAAACCTTCACAACCAATGGCACATTCACGGTTCCGCCAGATGTAACAGAAATCATTGTTGAATGCTGGGGAGGCGGAGGCGCCGGTGGGGGAGGAACTGATGACGGGTTAGATAATGCAGGTGCGGGAGGTGGTGCTGGCGGAGCCTATGCAAGAAGTGTGCTAACTGTTAATCCCGGAGAAATTTACACGGTAACTGTGGCTCAGTCGAGTAACGGTGATGAGGGAGATGGGGAAGATGGTCAACCTTCGTGGTTTGGAGATATAAACACTGTTTATGCCGAGGGCGGTGAAGGTGGTTCTGCAGTTGCATACGACGGCGACGGGCCGGGTGGGCAAGGATCATCAGCAAACAGTAGGGGCGATGTTGTTTATGCCGGAGGTAACGGAGCGAATGGCACTGATGCAAACGGAGGTGGCGGAGGTGGCGGTGGCGCTGGTTCTTCTGGAAATGGAGGAAATGCAACAAATAGAAATGCTGGTATTGGTTCTCCTATAGATGGCGGAGATGGTGGAAATGGGGCCCCCACTACTGAAGGAAATGGTAACCAAGGTTCTAATTATGGTGGTGGCGGTGGTGGTGCCTTTTGCGATGATGGTAGCAACCATGAAGGTGGTGATGGAGGAGAAGGTTTAGTCAGGATCACCTGGGCTGGCCGATCATATACAACATCCGGAACTTTTACAGTGCCCTCAGGTGTAACATCCATTACTGTTCAATGCTGGGGTGCAGGCGGTACCGGTGGCGGTAATCCAACAAACAATGATGGTGGCGGTGGAGGTGGTGGAGGTGCCTATAGCAGCTCCACTTTGGCCGTGACTCCCGGAACCAGCTATACCTTTACAGTTGGCACAGGTTTAGTTGGCAGCACTGGCAATGGCGGAAACGGAGGAGATACCTGGTTCGGAAATGTAAGTACAGTATTAGCCAAAGGAGGAAATGGAGGATTTTCTCCTGTTGGTGGAAATGGTGGAGTTGGTGGTGCAGGCGGCATTGCCAGCAGTGGCGTTGGCACTATAAAATATAGTGGAGGTGATGGGGGCGCTGGAAGAAATAACAATACTGGTCAGGGTGGTCCAGGAGGTTCTTCTGCAGGTTATGAATCAAATGGCTCATCTGGTGATAACCCATGGACAACACGTTTTGCCGATCCCGCGCCAAATGGTGCTGGTATTGGCGGCAATGGTGGCTCTTCAGGTAACAATGGTTCATCAGGCAGCATACCCGGAGGTGGTGGAGGAGGTGCAGGAGACGGAAATAGGGCCGGCGGTGCCGGCGCCAACGGCCAGGTAATCATCACCTGGGAACCCCCATTTCAGGCACTGTTCACTGCCATGGACATAGGTTCCACATCATGGTATGCCGGTGAAACACGCACTGTTTCAGTAACCGTTACAAATACCGGAACTGCCACATGGACAAATGCTTCACCTGATATTAATATTGGTGTAAAATGGAATGCAGACCCCGATTACCTTGTACGTGTTGATGCCAATGATTTGGCACCGGGTGAATCACGCACCTATAATCTGGATGTCACAGCCCCGGCAGGTACAGGTCTGAACAATCTCACCTTCGATGTTGTAAATGAAGCAGACTGCTGGTTTGGCAACAACAACGGCAGTTGTGGCCCCGGAAATTCGGTTTATATATCTCCGGATCTTACCATTTCTACGATATATTATTCACAGGGATCAGGTAACACCAACACCCTGGCAAATTGGAATACCAATGCAGGCGGCGGGGGAAGCACCCCTGCCAATTTCACCGATCCTTACCAGATATTTGCCATTCAATCCGGCCATACCATGACTACTTCTTCAGCAGTGTGGAATGTTACCGGCGCCTATTCATCCATTCAGGTTCAAAACGGTGGTGAATTAACTGAAACACGCAATATCACACTTGCTGCTACTGGCATTCTTCAGGTAGATGATGGCGGAACGCTTAACCACAACGTGAATTCAACAAATATTTTCACCGGAACAGAGCTATTTGGAGCTGCATCAACAATAAACTATGGTTATGCAGGCGCACAGGCAATAATTGCAGCAGATTACGGAAATCTTATCATTTCAGGAGGCAATATTAAAACCATCCAGGATGACATTTCCATTCTCAATAACCTTTCGCTGAACAACGGTAACCTTAGCCTGGGTTCGGGCAGTGCAAACCTCACCATTGCCGATGGGGCCACCATTACCACAACAGGCAGTTTCGACAACAGCCACATGATCGTATGCGACGGTAATGGCAATGTTATAAGGCAAAGCTCAACTACCGCCGGATTTGTAATGGTATACCCTGTAGGAACAAACGGGTATTATACACCTATGGAGATCAGCGCTTTGTCTGCCTCCGTTAGTGGTACAGGCATTATTTCATTGCTTGTTGACGGGACACTGGCACCTGGTCCCCCTCCCGCCAATATTACCGACCTTGGACGGCACTGGATCATGAGCTCTTCAGGATTATCATCCATCAACGCATCTCTTTCCTTTATATATAATGATGCAGATATTTCGGGCGGCGATGAAAATATTTATGAACCTGCAGCTTTCACCTCTACCTGGTTAACCCCTTCCGGTAGCGTAAATGCTACCACCAACACCATAACGGTATCAGGAACATCTTACCTGGATGCACAATGGACTGCACGCGAACCCATATACACCTTTTATTCATACCAATCTGGGAACTGGAATACAGCCTCTACATGGACCACTGACCCCTCGGGTACTTTGTCGGTCAATCCCTCAGTCCCTGGTGCCGATGACCGGGTGGTAATACTGAACGGTCGCACAGTTACTACCACAGCAAACGGGTATTCTGTGATGTCAACACAAATTAATGAAGGCGGTATACTTGATATTGGGGGAACTACGGGTCATAATTTTGGCGACGTTAGAGGTAAAGGCTGGATGAGGTTATCTACAGGTAATTTTCCTGCCGGAACTTATGATGATTTTGTTTCTGCTGATGGAGGTACTGTTGAATATTACAATTCTGCAAATTTTGACCTTAACCGGTTAACATACAATAACCTGATTTTTAACCTTTCCGGCAGTGCTATCGTTGCTACAGTTTTAGGTGACCTTATTGTAAACGGAGACCTGACCGTTGAGCAAGGCACATTCAGTATTAACAACAATGCTTCTACAACAAGGCTCGACCTGACTGTTTATGGCAACGTGCTTGTTGAAGCGAATGGTTTGATACGTTTAGGCACGGGTAATGTAGGTACCGGTAATAACAATGCGCACCGGTTTATCATTCAGGGCGACTTTACAAATAATGGAGATGTGCGCTTTACAAACCTTGCAGCTCCGGCATATGGCAGTGCCAATCACCCTAATAACCGGGTAGATGTTGTTTTCAATAATCCAACCAGTCATCAAAACCTGGAGTTAAACGGATTGTCCCGTTTTTACAGGATAGAAATAGATAAAGGTACAGACCAGACCTTTATCCTGAACATAGATGCTTCCGACCCCTCATATTTTAACCTGTGGGGCAGGACCAACCTCAATCCGTCCGGCACACCACCGAGTATACCAAATCCCCAGGCTTTAGGACTGCTGGCCGGAACAGTACGTCTTGGTGAGAATATCGTATTGCCGTCTTTAGCTGAAGAAGAATTATACAATATTGATGAAGATGCCATGATTTGGCTTGATGGAGGCAGTCTCACATACTCAACTGTTGCCAATACAGACGATGGAACAGCATTAATTATATACGGAGGGTTAAAAGTATCCACCAACTCAACTTTAAATGACAACAGCAAACAAGGACTGGTTTCCAGGACCACTGCTTCGATTTTAATTGAAGGTGGTACCATTACAACTGAATGTGTAAGAACTTCTTATGTTGCCGGTACACATCGCGGCGCCTTTACAATGTCTGGCGGTGAATTGACAATTCGCGGTGAAGACCTTCCCAACCTGGGCGGGATGAATGTATATGGTGCCTGGACATTGCCCTACCCTGATAATACCATCAATATTTCAGGAGGTACCATTAACATTTTGTCGCCAAATCCTATTGGCGGCGGATCGGGCAGTGATTTCAGTATAGTTATTGGAGCCAATCCGACAAATATTAATGTAACCGGAGGTACCATAAACCTTACAATACCCGCTGCGCGAAATGCCTATATTGCATCCACAGCGCCTTTCTGGGATTTAAATATCATATCCAATGTAACCACACGTTCAGCACAACCTCGTACCTATACAGCAAATGCAACAGTTCCGACAGCTATTCCAGCACAACCCCTGATAGTAAAAAATGATCTTACATTGCAAACAACAGCCGTGCTGACATCGGGACCAAATAATGTTGATATACAGGTTGGCAGGAATTTTACAATACCTGTTGGAACAACATACACACCCGGCACTAATACCACAATTTTTAATGGTACTGAAGGACAAATTTTTTCCAATAACGGCACCATTACAACAGGGCTTTATAACCTTTCTATTGAAAATTCAAGCAATACCTCAATAACGCAAGATCTTACGGTTCTTAATAACCTTTCAGTTGACGGAGGCTGTTTCCTTCAGGATATGGGACACGATATTTATGTTGCAGGACAAATCACCAACTCAGGGACACATACAAGTCAAACAGGGGGTGGTGTATTTGTTAACGGAACTGTAAACCAAAGTATAGGAGGTTTAGGCACCGGCATCTTTGGCAACCTGGTGATTAATAAAACAGCAGGTACAGCCTCCTTGACAGCCAATCAGACTATATCCGGTAACCTCAGGCTGGCCAACGGTTTGCTTGATATTAATACTTATAACCTCACGCTTGGTGCAACCACCAACATATACGACGCCTTATATCCTGCCACCACTGCTGTTTTTTCCGGCACCAAGATGATACGTACTGCAGGCAATATGAGTGATGGCGGGGTGACCAAAGATTATAATTCTACTACCCCATTTGTTTTTCCGGTGGGTACAGCTTCAGATTATACGCCAGCTACCATTCAGTTCAATGCTGCCCCGTCCACCTGGGGTTCGCTGAATATTAAACCGGTGGCGCAGTTTAATCCATTTGTTACCTCAGCAAACTCACTTGATTACTACTGGAAAATAACCCAAACAGGGTTCGCCGGTATCTCATCGGTTTCGCATACATACCGTTATGTTGATTCAGACCTGGTAGGCAGGGGAACAGAAGCCAATTATATTCCCGGTGTTTACAATCCGTTTTCATGGACTTACATTAACGACATATCTCAGGTTGTTGATGCTTCAAACGATATAAGGTTTAACAATGTTAACTATGCAAGTGGAGATTTCACAGCAGGCGAAATAGACGCTTTTCAACCTGTAACAGTATATTACAGTTGCACATCAGGCGACTGGAACCAGTTATCCACCTGGTCAACTATCTCAAATGCCGGTCCGGCAAACGCATCTGTGTTACCAGGACTAAATAATCCGGTAGTAATTGGTGATGGTTCTGGTATTAATCACATTGTGACAGTTCCAGCCGGATATGATAACATATCAATAGGCGGTTTGCAGATCAATTCTGGCTCTGAACTGGACATTACAACTACAATCGGACACAATTTTGGAGCTATTCCAGATAGCAAAGTTACCGGTACAGGAATATTGAAAATCTCTTCTTCATCCGGGACTGCAACCTTTCCCGGAGGTGATTTTGGTAATTTCCTTATAGCAGGAGGCGGAACAGTTGAGTATTATAATACTGGAACACAAGATTTTGTGGTGCCTACAACTAAAACATATTATAATAACCTTACCATTTCGCCAACATCGGGCAGATATATATCCATGCCCAATACCGATCTTACTGTTTTTGGGGATTATACGATTAACGGGGCAGATTTAAGTGCAACCACTCGTTTAAATACAACTGCAACGAGAATACTAACTGTTGAAGGCGATATCAATATATTAAGCGGTACATTACAATATTATAACGGAACTGCTCAGACAATATACGTAAACAATGACATAAATATTTCCAGCGGGGCAGAATTTAATGTGCGAAACGGAGGCACCGGGGTTACTAACCTTCTTTATATTAATGGTAACCTCAACAACAATGGCACATTTGATTTGAACACATCGGCCACCTTATTCGGAAACGTATATTTCACCGGTAATGAAAATAAGGCGATCTCCGGTACCGGGACTAACGATTTCAATATCCTTTATGTTGATAAAGGCACTTCAAGAAATACTATCCTTGATGTTACAGCCAATAACCTTACTTTGTCATATACAGGGGGTGCTGCGCTGGTGCTGAACAATGGTACTTTCAGGGTATCCAATTCCTCGCTGGCATTTACCCTTTCAACTACCACGGCATTTACAATCCCTACCACGGCAGCTCTTTCGGTAAACCAGGGAACAGTTACAATTGGTACCACGAGCAATGACGGTGACTTAATACTTGCAGGAAGGTTGGAAATAATAAACAATGGAGTAGTTAACATTGGTACAGGTAATTATAATAACGACATAGAATATGCGTCGGGAGGAAACCCTGAAATAATCGTAACCGGTAACGGGAGACTGATAGTTATGGGGCAAATCCGCAGACCTTTGACAATTTCAACAGGCTCTTTGAACTATACACAGGGAGGTACTTCACAGGTAATTATTTATGGTCGGCAACGCAATGTTGCACGGAGCATGTTCGAGGTATTAAACTCCGGAAGCAGTTTTACAATGTCGGGAGGTACACTTATTATAAGAAACAACTTCAATAACCCTCTTTATAATGATTTATATCTGGTACCCGAAACCTATTCAGTTACTGGGGGAACTGTAAGGATCGGATCTAGTACGGCTGCAGATAATACCCAATCAAATAATGTATGTGCCATACCATTGTGGAATGTAATTATAGATGGTTCGACAGCTAAGACTGCTAATCAGCGTATTTACCCAATGACAGTTTTAAACAACCTGACCATTGAAGGAAACTCCGATTATCGTGCTAACGGCTTGGATTTAACAATTGGAGGTACGCTCATTAACAATAATAGCAACGCTGGTACAGGGGTGTCAACCGGAGGTTATCAACCCGGCAGCTTAACCCAGATAACTACATTCAATGGCTCAGTTGCACAACTAATTACCGGAGTTGCCGGTAACCTGACCAATTTTGCAAATCTGGTCGTTAACCCAACCACTTCGTTAACACTATCTGCCAATACAAACATTCAGGTCAATAGTAATCTGACAATCAACTCAGGAACATTGAATGATGGCAGTAACAGCATAACGGTAATTGGTAACATTGAAAACAATGCCATTCATACCAGTCCATCCCCAACCGGAGGCATCATGATGAATGGCTCACAGGTACAAACAATCTCAGGAAATGGATTTGGCGAGTTCGGGAATATTACATTATACAATCCATTGGGTATTGAAATGATTGATAACAGTGTAATTAATGGTCAGCTTACTTTTAGCAGCGGAAACCTTTATATTGACGATTACCTGCTGACATTCGGCACCAATGCCACCATTGGCGGTACGCCCAATGCCGACAACATGATCATGCTGAACGGTGTTGTCAGCGATCAGGGGGTTAAAAAGTTATACCCCGCGGGCGCTGCCGACTTTACTTTTCCGATAGGTGTTGCCGGTAAATACACTCCTGCACGTTACAATGTCACATCTAACGGCGCTAACGGAACCATTCTGGTAAGACCGGTTAATTACAAGCATCCGTCAACCTACGAAAATCCTGCTGCAACCAATGAACTGCAATACTATTGGTATGCTGTAAGCACCGGTTTCAGCGGCTTGACAGTTGATCATGAATACCATTACGATGGCGGTGATGCATTGCCCGACGAAACGAATTATGTTGTAGGAAGGTACACACCTGATATCTTTTCATGGGATGTACCATCCGAAGGTGCTGTAAATGCTGCTTCTGATTATTTCTCCCTTACAGGTGTAAATTATATTTACGGAGAGTATACCTGTGGTGTGAATATTGCCCCGAGCCCCAATTTTCAGGACATGCCTATATATTACAGCCGCAATGCCACCAGCGGAGGTAACTGGACAGACCCGAACGCATGGACACTTAATTCCGACGGCAGCGGTGGCCCTGCCCCATCATACCCACAGGGTAATGCAGTAGTTATTCTTGCAGGACATACCATAACATTAAATTCAAACAGCCAGACTGCCTATTCGGTTAATATTAACGGAACACTTGCTGTAGGTACTACACTATACCACAGTCTGGGCCATATCAGGGGTGGAGGAACTATTAACCTGACAAGCACTGCAGCCGGCAGTTTTATCTTTCCGGCCGGTGTATATGATGAATTCATGGAGAATACGGCCAGCACCATTGAATTTTATAACAACAGTGCTGTACCTGCAACGCTGCCGCTGAAACCGGGCAATGATTACAAGCCTTATCAAAATGTCATCTTCTCGGGTTCAGGTGTGAAATACATGAGCGCAGAAAACATGCGCGTGTTGGGTGACCTGACCATCAATGATGGTACACTGAACAATACCTTGCATAACAAAACGCTCACCATTCTGGGCGACTGGACCGACAACTCTGCTTCTGCAACCGGCGGTTTTGTTCCGGGAACAGGCCGGGTAGTATTTAATGGCGCGGCTGCGCAAACCTTAACAGTTGCTAATGGTGCAACAACCGAACAGTTTTATCATTTTCAGATTAACAATGCTGCTGGAGTTACACTTGACGGAAACGGCCAAGTTGATGTAAACCGTAATTTATACCTTACCCTTGGAAACATCAATACCGATGCAACCAATCTGTTAAGTCTGAATTATTCCGCTACTTCAGCAGTAGTTGGCGGCGGAAGTTCATCCTTTGTAAACGGTCCATTGCAGAAACGTATTAATTCCGGTTCTTATTTTAGTTTCCCCGTTGGGAACGGAAATGGAACCCGATACGGGAATATTTATATCTCAAATGTTACCGCTGCAGGAGATTACATGGCACAATATTACAATCATAATCCCGGTGATGATGGGTTCGATCCTTTAAGTGTCGTAACACCCATAGATATGGTTAGCAATAATGAATACTGGCGTATAAATGGCCCTGTCGCAACAGCAAATGTCAGAATACGATGGGATGACCAAAGTGGCTTAATCCCAGCCGATGCCGATAGCCGTGCAAAATTACGTATTGTTGAATGGAACGGAATTGCATGGACTAATCGTGGCAATGTAATTATTGACGGTGGTCAGGTGTCTGGTACAATTCAAACAAATCCCTCAGTTTCTGTAAATGGCAATCATTATTTTACCATTGGGGTAGAGAGTTTACCTACAGTAACGATTACCAGTGGTGACTCCAGCATTTGCGACGACGGTACATCAACCGGGATCAGTATAGATTTAACAGGATCCTCACCCTGGACCATCAGATACAGGATAAATGGTGCAAATGAGACTACCATTAACAATATTGCCAACTCACCTTATACAATAATGGTTTCAAATGCATTGGAACCGCTGGCTTCACAAGGCCCGGGAGAATACAAATTTAATATGTCTTATATAAGTGATGCCACAGGAAGCACAGGAATACGGTACTTTACCGACACAGTAACTATTACCCTGAACGAGTCTCCTAATCCTTCAATAACAGGTAATACCACTGTTGGGTATGGGGAAACGGGTGTTGTATATTCAAGCGGTACAGGCAATATACCGGGACATACTTATTCCTGGGCAGTGTCTGCCGGTGCAACCATTGCATCGGGACAAGGTACCTATCGCATTACTGTTAACTTTCCATCGTCTTATGGAACAGCCTGGGTGCAACTAACAGAAACGGTTAGTTCAGGAGGGTGCAATGTTACAACTGATCAATATGAAGTAGAGATTTCTGATATACCCAATCCGCTTGTTTCTGGTTCAACCCCGGTATGTAACAATCAAACAGTAGTATACCGTACACCATTGCTTTCCGGGCACACATATTCATGGTCATTACCTGACGGTGGTGGAAATATCATCGGGGCAGGCAATCTCGACTCGGTAGTTGTGCAATGGACCACGGCAGGAGTGTATTCAGTCAGGGTTGATGAAACGGCAGGTACAGAAACCCGAGACAATACATTACCCGTTACTGTTAATCCCCTGCCACCAATCGGATATTCAGTAAGCGACCCGTCAATCTGCGTGGGTGACACGGCAACTATTACCATAACAGCGGTTGCAGCCGGGTTGTCTTTGCAATTAAGGCTTGAAAGCGATAACAGCAATGCAGGAGCCGCAGTTAGCAGCGGCCCGGGAGGTGATATTGATATATTGATTGATCCATCCATTTCCACTATATATAACATACTGGTTACCAACGAATATATTTGCAGCCAGGTAATTGCTGATCTGGCCAATGTAACGGTTACGCCCCTGCCCATCCCCACCATCACCGGATCTGACACCATTTGCCAGGGAACAACCGTGGTATATACTACGGAAGCGGGTATGAGTAATTATGTATGGACGGTAACCAATGAAGATGGTACATCAGATCATACAATTACTGCAGGGGGTGGCACAACCAATAACAGCATTACAATACGATGGGATGGTTATGAAGACCATACCATAAGTGTAACTTATACCAATGGTTCCGGTTGTACTGCAGCTTCGCCTTCAGTACTGCCTGTATGGGTATTTAAATTACCAGAACCGGGACCGGCACACCATATACCTAATGACAATGTTCCATAAACATATAGATATTTTAATATAAAAATTTGATATGTTACTCAAAAAAATGAAACCAATGGTTCGGATTTACGATATAAAGGTAAAAAACATGAAGTTGCAGATAAACCTTGAAAATGCAACTCAGTACTAAAAAACTGAAACTTGTAACATGTAACTATTATAAATAAAATATGAATTGCTATTGTTTAATTTTAAATTTTATGATTATGAAGAGAGGTAATTTACTTAAATTGATTACAGGCATTGCAATGTCATTGTTTGTAGCGAATGGTCTTTTTGCACAGGTAGAGGTTTCGGATTATACAGCCATTTCCGGCGCTGCTACCGAGATTGACTCTGTAACGGTTGGGTCTACCACCCGGTTGTATGTGAAACCCGATGCTTATTTTCACCCGAATTACACAGCGGTGGGTACCTGGGCTTTAACTCCGAACTTCACATGGACTTGGAATGTACCGGGCGGTGCAGGTACAGTAGATGCCGGCGAGACAACTAACGATGTATGGGTGCAGGTTGACTGGTCAGGTACTGCCGGCGGCCCCTACAATGTAACAGTAACTGAAACTGCCCCTGCAGCATTTGGTGGCTGCTCTGGCGATACCAACGTTTATGTATCAGTTATTGCAAGTCCTACTGTAACATTTACAGCTGACAATCCCGGTACCATTATTGGTACTAACCTTACGGTATGCGAAGGCGATGCAAGGCTGAGCGATAATGTACAGGCTACTTTAACCGGTATCAGGAGCTGGCAGCTCGACTGGCACCTGCAGATCACTACCAGGGATGTAACTGACGCCGTAGTTGCCTATTTTGATGATGACAATGCCACCAAACTGGGTGCCGCAGGCAACGCGCTGGAATATCCCCGTGCAACCGGTCTGCAGCAAACAGTTGGTGCGGCAGCAGGCACCTATAACCTTGCAAAACCCACCGGTGGTTTTATCTCTATCGAAGACCCCGATGACAATGTGAAAAGGCAGACAGTTTATATTTACAGTCTGAACGCAGTGAACGACAGGATTTCCCGTAAATCAGACTATCTGGGCAATCCTACCGAACTGGCAACCGGCTGGACATGGTATGATACAACGGCCGAAACCATTACAATCAGGGTTAACCCTGCACCTGTAACCGGTCCGATTTATCATATACCTAATAACTGGGCTGAATAATTCTGGTTTATACTCATTAATTTTCACCGTATAAACAGATTATAAAGTTCCATTGGCTACAAAATTTAACATAATTACCCTTATTCTCATGGCACTAATCCCTGTTGCCCTGCATGGTCAGACGTTACCGTATGCCTGTGCGGGCAGCAGGGAAGCCTATGGGGTAAAAGGTTATGAAAACTCCACCTTTATATGGACAATAGAAGGTGGTGTTATTGTTGAAGATTACAGCGATACTGTTGTAGTCGAATGGAACTGGAATGTGGGTACACATCGTCTTGAAGTGGTTGAGGTAACCGATGCAAACTGTATCGGTACTCCTGTAGAAGCATACCTGAGCGTTAACGCCCCGGATATTGATATAGGCAACAGGATTGAGATTTGTGAAGATGATTTCATCACCATACGTCCTGAAGCAGACTATTTCAACCCGCTCACTTTTGAATGGAACGATGGCAGCACCGGCAACAGCCTTACAACAGATGAGGCAGGAATTGTCTGGGTGCGTGCCACGGGTACCGATGGTTGTTATAATTTCGACTCGGCCACCATTATCGTTAATCCTTTACCGATAGTTGACCTTGGACGGGATACTTCCCTTTGCGGTACATCTACCTTAGACCTTGATGCAGGTTTCTTTGCACTTTACAACTGGTCAACCGGTGAGATTTCCAACCCGATAAGTATTGAGCCGGCCAGTACCCTGGCTGACACTATCTCGGTTATGGTAACCGACTTTAACGGGTGCCGTGCATCCGACACCCTGGTAGTATTCCAGTGCGATGTGGAAAAATTTTTCGCGAATATTCCTAACACCATCATCCTGGGACATGGCAGTCCGAATGAAAAATGGATACTCGAACATATTGACCTTTTCCCGGGGGCTGTGGTTGAAATTTTTGACAGGTGGGGCAGGCTGATTTATCACGTGGAAAACCCCGACCCGTTTAATGTATGGGACGGACGGTCGCAAGCCGGTAAAGAGATGCCGATGGATTCATATTATTATGTGATAGACCTCAAGTATAGGAATTCAAAACCTTTGGTGGGAACAATTAATATAATAAAATAACGTGCACCTCCATATAACTTGAAGTCTCAGTCTGCCCTGCGGAAAAGCATAAACAGGATGATGAAAAACTGAAAAATACAGTATAATTGATAAAAAAAAGGTTACATATCCGTAAGTTACTAATACTTAATATCCTCGCGCTTAGTATGTTTTTACTAAAAACAGGTATAAAAGCGCAGCAGTTGCCCATATATAGTCAGTATATGCTCAATGGATTTTTGCTTAACCCTGCAATAGCGGGGCATGAAGGCTATACCGGCATCAATATCACGGGGCGCGAGCAGTGGCTTGGGCTGAAGGATGCCCCTTCTACATATGCCCTCAGCGCCCAGACCAGGTTGCTTAAAAACAGTTTTATCTCACGCAGCGCATCCATTAAGAGAAGAAGAAGGATAATGTCACGCAGCGGAAGGGTCGGCATGGGTATTTATGTTTTTAGTGACTGGAACGGGGCTTTTAATCGTACAGGGGCACAGTATACTTACAGCTATCATCTTACTTTCAGGAAATCGCAACTTTCTTTCGGCGCTTCGATCACCGGATACCAGTTTAGGATTGATGATGAGAAAATAAGGTTATATACCGATGATGCCTTTTACTATTCCATGGATAAATCGGCAATGATACCGGATGCCAATTTTGGCGTATATTACTCAGACAGAAACCTGTATGCCGGTTTTTCTGCCCTTCAGCTTTTCGAAAATACCCTGAAACTCACCGACCAAGACGGGGCAGATTTTAAAATGGTAAGGCATTATTTTGCGATGGCCGGCTACCGCTTTATGATCAACGATAATGTTTATATTGAACCTTCCTTTCTTTTAAAAACTACTGAAAATTTCGTTTCACAGCTTGATTTCAACGGAAAGGTATACATCAGGGAAGATTACTGGGCGGGATTATCTTACCGTACAGGTGGAAGTTACAGTCTAAGCGAAGAATCAATCGGTGGTGGAGGTTCATCTGTGATTATCATGGGTGGGGCCAGGTTCGATAAGTTTTATTTCGGTTATGCATTCGATTATAACCTTAGCGCAATATCCAAATACAGCATTGGTTCGCACGAACTAATGCTGGGCATGAAATTCGGCGACAATGCAAGAAGGTACCGCTGGCTGAACAGGTATTAGAAATCCCTAAAGATTTAAACAGAAAGTATTATTGAAAAATTCGGAAATTATTTAATTAAGGGCATCTCTAAAAATCCCTTAAAACGAAGCCATCATAAGAACGCAGTGACGTAATCTCAACGAAAACGCACAGTTTAACAGATCGCCGCACTGGGGTCTCGAGAACGGAGCAGATTCGTAGAGATACCCTTGAAATAACTTCTAAAACCCAAGGTATAATACTTCCCTACTTAAGGTAGCTTTTATTTGAGCCAAGGTTGATATAGTTAAACTTGTAATCAACCGTTTTATATGATAAGACTATTCCATCTGCACCGGTCACTTCAATTACCTGTAACTGATTGTTTGCAAAATATTTATAGTTAGTCACCGACACAACCTCTTCCCCGTTTAAAACCTTTACTGCCACCAGCAAATTTTTATCGTTGTATTCAAATTCCCTTTTTTCTGCAGAGGTGCTACCGTTTGCAAAACGGATTGACTTCTGCGTATCTTTTAACTTTCCGTTTTCCACCGTTTGAATTTCAGTGATTTTTGAAATACCATTTTCCGGCACTTTATAAGCCGATTCAATTTGAACTTTGCTATTCTGTGTATCATATTTGTATTTTACCGTACACAGCTTCTTCTTATTGGGCGAATAGGCAATAACAGACTTTTTTAGTGTATCGTTAAGGTAGTTAATCACCTCTCTTTTTTCCATTTGGGGAACAGTGGCAGATGAAGATCCGTAGTAACGAATTTCGGTCAACCTGCCTTGTGCATCGTAACTGTATTTTGTACCCGAGACAAGCGAATCTTTCATATTGAATTCCTCTTCAGACAGTAGCATATCATTATCATTGTAAAAATATACAACATATGTATTGATGACGCCTGTGTTTTGGTCAAGTTTCAATTCCCTCAATAATTTCCCTTCAAGGGTATAAGTTTTCTGGTTAATCACTGTTTTTGAACCTGTCCTTTTACCGTTTTCAAGGCCGTAGTTATAGGTAATTATTACCCTTATGCTGTCTTTCTGCGGATAACAGTTCAATGAAATCAGTATGAATAAGATGCTTAAGAGTATAAAATTGTTTTTCCCAGGTTTCATCGCATTTATTCTTTAATACATTTATTATTTACAAAACTGTGCAGCCAGTTCAACCGATGGCTTATTGCCCAGGCTTATGGCTTTTTTAAGATCGGTACAGCCATCATCATACCTGAAAAGGTTTATTTTGGAAAGACCCCGGCTGTAATAAGCATCTGCATAGTTATTATTCAGCTCAATAGCTTTATTGTAATCGGCAATGGCCTGTTCATAAAGTTTCAGGTTTCCCTTTGACACCCCCCTGTTAAAATAAGCATCGGCAAAACCGGGGTTTAATTTTATCGCGTTTGAATAGTAATCAACTGAACCTTTAAAATCCCCTTTCATAGAAGATGTAACCCCCAACAGGAAGAAAGCCTGGGGATCGGTGGCATCATTTTCAACAGATTTTTTTAGATCGGCGAATGCTTTATCAGGGTTACGGCTGTGCAAATACGAGAGCGCCCTGTTATAATAGCTTTTACCCGGGCGGTGTTTCAACTCAATGGCTTTGGTAAAATCCTTTATTGAATTTTCAAGCTGTTTTTCGTGCGCGTAACTCACTCCCCTGTGGTAATATGCTTCGCCCAGTTCCGGTTTGATTTTAATGGCTTTGCTCAGGTCGTCAATGGCTGAGATGTAATTTGCCAGGCTCATTTTAAAAAACCCCCTGTTATAATATGCATCTGCATTCATACTGTCTATAGCAAGAAGCCTGTCATAATCTTCAATGGCGCCCATATAATCTTCCATGGCAGATTTGGCCTCGATACTCTTCAGGTATGCATCTACCATATCTTTGTCAATTTCTATGGCTTTCTTATAATCCTCTATGGACTTTTTTAACTCGCCCATTCCGGCTTTCACAAGCCCCCGCTGATAATAGGCAAGTGCGAACAACGAATCAAGTGAAATTGCTGTTGTAAAGTCCTTCAGTGAGTTTTTGGTATCGTTTTGCTTCACAAAAATCAATCCCCTGTAATAATAAGTCTCGGCAAAAATGCTGTCCCTTGCAATAGACAGGTTAATATTTTCAAGGGCAGCAGACATATCGTCCTTATAATACAAAGCTTTTCCTTTGCCAAGATAAGGCATGGCCGCCTGTTTGTTCCATTTTATGGCCTTGTTATAATATTTAACTGCTTTTTCAAATTCTTTTTGTTCAAGGTATTCAGAACCCTTTGCTAAATAATGTTCACTAATGCGGTTACGGGAAATAAACAATGTTGTGAATAAACCGATTATTATAACAATAACAGCAATAAACAGACTACGGTATTTTTTCGTGGCCATAATGGTAAAATTATTTTTATAATAATATTAATAAAAAAAAATGAATTGCCCGGTTATTTGAATTTAAAAATTATCAATTCAGATAATATTTGTATTTCCTGAGACACGCAGGAATATTATATTATAAGATTCTGAACTAAGTGCTGTATAAAAAGAATTTAGAAGAAGTTTATACCAGGTAATTCAATACTTTACCTGCTAATCCGGTTCTAATCCTTCCTGGGTAGATACCTCGTCTTCAGGGCTTATATCTTCATCAAATAAAATATTCTCATTAGAAATTGTATCGTTGTAATCTGAAACAGTTTGCGGTAAAATATTCAGGGTTATTTCTCCGGAAGTATACCAACACCCGTTTTTATCTTTAACTTCTACCATAAAATTTTGTTGAACAGCTTCCAGGGCATTCAATAAAACAGATATCATTTGTGAATTTTCCCCATTACTCCATTTGTATTCCAAGAAACCTTCACCAGCATCAAGTATGAATTCTTCCCCCGAAAAAACCGTATAGTTACCCCCTGGGATTACTGTATAAATCTCCGCTTCTTTAACTTCAAGGATTAACCCGGTTGTACATTTTTGAAAATCTTTTACGCTTATACTATAAACGCCCGCATAAAGGTTTCGGAAGACACCCTCAGGATTTGTTAAACTATCCATCAAAGTAAAAATATAAGGTGGTGTTCCGCCCTGTGCATGTGACGAAATCTCGCCGTCGGCACCCCCCGGGCAGGTAACACTCTTCAGATTGTCAATCGCTAATTGCAGTAAAGGTGGTTCTTTAACCTTAAATGACCTGGTAACGATGCAATCGCCTGCCTTAATTTTAACTGTATAAATACCTGCAGGAATATGATAAAGGTCTTCATTGATTGATCCGGTATTCCAAAGAAATGAATATGCTTCTTTTCCTGATACACTAAGATCAATGGAACCATCATGAAAGCCATTACAAGAAACTTCATTTATCTCAGCTTGTATTCTTAAATTGCAACTGTCTGCACTATAAATATTACATACTGCATAAATAGATATGCTATTTGCAGTTATTGCAAAAATCACACGAATCAGTATTTCAGGATTTAATCTCATCTGATGTTTATCTGCTTCTAATCGTTTGGTATATGGTGTACAGGGCCAGGGGCAGGTTTGCGGAATGTATGGATTAAAACAATATTTGAATATGTAGCAGGGCAACCTGTCCCATTGGTCCTTCTGATAAAGAGTGTTGAATTATACAAATTACCATAATCGTATGTAAGTGAATTAGACCCTGTTAAATCTGTCCAGTTTGCATCACCAGGTACGGCAGTTAATTCTGTAGTATATTGCCAGGTATAGGTATAGCTGCTTCCACCTGTGGGTAAGGCAACATTTATAAAGGGAACAACATCATCACCTGCACAAACAGAATCGCTATAACCAATTAAGCCGCCTGTGCAACTTATAATACCGAAACAGAAATCGGTCGAAACTACAGAAATACCATTCAGTCCTGTTCTGTGGCATACATCGCCTGTTGCTGATAGATGTGAACCGTCTATGGCCCAGTTGCCATTGTTGTTCCGCTTTAATATTCTTGTAGCAGTATCTATTGTATGGCTTATAAATCCGTTCCCATTCAGATGTATATTGTAATCGGAAGAAGACATACCATTCTTTGAAGATAATCTCCAGAATCCATCAGTAAATACATCGTCCACAGGCATTCCGTTATCTGTAACCGGTAGTCCTGCTGTACCCGGATCAGAAGCAATAAACGAAGCCATCACAGAACCGGGATTGAGGTTTGTAATAAACCTAAGGTAAGCTGCATTAGTATTGCCGGAAACCCCAACCGGAAAAATATAGTCTGTTTCCAGGGTATTCACCCATCTCTCAAAATACCCGATAATGGTCCCCGATGTATAACTAAAGCTTCCGGTATTAGAAACTCCTGTACCAAGTATGACCGAATTGCCCTGCGTGTTAATTTCTCCAGAAACAAGTGTAAAAAAGTTTACAATATTAACACCGGTATTCAAAAGAATGTTGCCACTGTTAATTGTTAAGTTATAAAAAGTTTCATCAAGCGCTTTAGTAATACTTTGGTTTGTGCCATTAAAAATTACAGTTCCTGCCCGCGGAACAAAAGATGCATTGTTTATCCAGTTGCCGGATAAATAAACGTTATATGAGGGTGAAGCACCCAAATCAAGTATACCTGCAGAAATTGTCAGATCATTATTCACATAAAGATTGCCTGATAACCTGAAAGAAGCACTTCCATCGAAAGAAATATTATAAAAGGCATTGTTTCTGGAAGCAATTGTACGGATACCCGAGTTCGAAAGCATTGAAACTGTTCCAGTTCCGCAAGTGAAAGTTCCAAGTCCGTTAATAATCAGGTTTTCACCTATTTCAATCAGACCGTTTCTTCCGTTTAGACTTCCTCCAGAAATTGATAACCTGTTTCCAATATTAAGATTATAGCTGGTCATCCCACCATCAGATGACAAGTCAAAAGTTCCGTTTTGAATGGTGAGGTTGTTTTGAACAGAAAGATCGTTGTTCAAAAGGTATGATGAACTTCCTGCAGCATTCATCAATACGTTGTACAATGAACTAG
>JAFGPL010000167.1 GCA_016936215.1 Bacteroidales bacterium | reverse complement strand
GCTCCGTAATCGTACCAATCCATTTTTTTTCCTGCGAGCATGTCGTCTTGTAATTCTTTACCGTTGTATAGATATTTATTATTTGCATATTCGTTGCCCATGGCGCCGAACTCTTTCATGGCAAAGGGCATGCCAAACGGATAATAACTACTGTATTGCAGTATTTCCACGGCGCCGCCCGGGGTGTTGCCCGAGATAACGGCACGGGTGTTGCCAAGGTGGTCTTTGAGGTGGTATTCGCTTAGCCACAGGCGCTCCAAGCCTGTGCCATAGGGCACCATGCGGCCTTCCTCGGTAAGAATGTAGGCAATTTCGTCGCCGTTGTATACAATATTGCCAATGTAGTGGGTTACAGCATCGGTGCCGCCGAATTCGTCAACATATTTTACCAGCTTGGCCCCTGTGGCGCTGTAATGGTAAAATATATTGTTGTTGCCACCAAAAGCCACGCTCCGGGGCAGGTTAAGGTGGTTATAGGCAACCGTAAGCATTTTGCCCCCGTCAGTGCTCATGTTACCATTCTGGTCGTAAGTATACGTTCCGCTGCTACCGGGATAATCGTCTACCAGGTCGGAGGCAACACCCTCATCGGTAATAGACCGTATCTGGTTGCTACCTGAGAAATAATAATAGGTAAGGTCATCAACCAGTTCTGCCCCGAAAGAGCGGTTAAGCTTTACAATGTTTCCATTGGCATCATATTCTGTAATGTTTTCGTTATAATAACCGGTGTTGTCTGCCAGGCCTGCACCATCGGCATAAGAAGATGTTTTCAGCCGGTTAAGCTCATCATACCCGAAGCCGTATACCCTTAACTGTGCAAGGTCGCCTTGGACGCCCCATTTCATGCCTGCAATGTTGCCGTTATAGCAGGCTTCCGGCGCCAGGCTGTTTAACCCGGCAATATCATTATAAAATAATTCCATACCAAATACATCGTTATCGTCGGAGAGCGCGGGGTCGTTGATTTTTTTCAGCCATCCTCGCACATTGTAGGTATAATCGGTCTTTTGCAGGAAGTTTTTAGAGTCGCCGGCATCTTTCGAATGCAGGTATTTGGTTACCAATTCACCCAGTTCGTTATAAACCATGGCGTTCAGCGTGATTTCATCTTCTTCGTTTATTTGTTGCGTGGTCTTAAGCAGCCTCCCCGCGTGGTCGTATGTAAATTTCTTCAGTATCCTCAGGTCGTCGCCTAATCCCGTATGCAACTGCAGAGTACTTTCAACCTCAAATGTAACGGGTTTGAAGTTGGTGCTTATTACATCCCTGCCCCCCTTATGGTTATCGCTGATGTTGCGTATTACATTGCCGTAGTTGTCGTAATAGTTCACAGAATATAACATATTATCCTCAGGCGTGTAACCCGAACCATAAACAGTTAAGAATTTAGTCATTACCCCGGTTACGAGGCCTTTTCTTTTGGTTGATTGGGTATAGTTGAAATCGGTTTCATTGTAACTGTCACAATTATAAACTTCGTCCTGATTAATTCCAAGGTCTGAAACAAAATTATAATTGTCATAATAAGTGACTGTTAATATATCATCTGCTGAAATTTGGTAAATCGAAGAGGGAAAACTATTATTTGGGGTATAACCGTATAAGTTACCGGTACCTGCACCTATATATGTTTCATACATATCACCGGTATGGTTTTCAAATTGTTCTATTAAATAGCTGTGTGATACACCTTCGCCAGCAATAAATATACCTGTTATAACAGGCCGGTTGAAAATATCATACTTTGTAAAAGCCCAATCATCATTTGCACGTCTTTTACCATCCTGGGTCAGTACCAGCCTGTCGCGCTTATCATAAACCATATAAACAGGTTCGGCGCCGGGAAGTTTTTTCCCGATCATACGGTTACGATGGTCGTATGTATAATAGTAACACAATTCCACATCGGTTATTGGAGATGTTGCTTTTGGAGGCACCACGCAGCGCAGAAGGTCAAAATCGTCGTAGATGTAAAGAGTCCGTAACCAGTTACCTTCCAATTCAGATTCTTTTTGTACCACTTTCCCCTGTTTGTCTTTGTACTCGCGCGTGGTATTGCCTTCTTCATCGGTAGTTTCTGTAATATACAGAGATTTTTCAGGATAATCATCCTCTGTAAATACCCCGTCTTCATCAACAGTCCAGTTGGTAACCTCGCCTGTATTTGTGGTATATCCGTAAGTAATGGGCTTTCCATCATTTTCATGCCAAGCCTCTCCCGGTCCGAACTGCTTCATTACCCTGTTCAGGGGGGAGTTGTCATATTCAATATAAACTTTGGCATTGTTATCGGCGATCCTGCCCACGGTTCCCTCGTCATAATAATACATGGAATATAGTTGTGCTGATTCCTGAAAAGCCCCATTACTATTTGTCGGATAAGGAAGGTATTTATACGATTCATTTCCGAAGGCATCATATACAACAGGTTGTATTAAATCATACCCTGATGGGGAAGCATTCACCTGTATGGTCTGTTTTAACCTGCCCAACCCGTCAAAATACTGTATCTGTTCCAGGTGCTTATAATCTCCTGTTGGAAAAGAGCTTAATGGTTCACGGTAGGTGATACTTTTAATATAGTTTTCATCGTCTGATGGTACACCGGCTACCGTCTGTTCTGTAACGGCGGTATTAAAAGCATTCAAAACACTTTGGTTTTCTCCGATATATGCCCTGAAATCGGAACCTTCCACAGCATGAAAACCGGGTGAAAGCGTTACCGAATTGGGGGCTGATACTTCAACCTTGCCGAAAACAGGGTCGGAGATGGTAAGGTCGTCTTGTGAAAAGGCTGACAGGCATATAAAAAGCAGTACGGAAAGCAGGTAGTATCTGGTCATGGTGGTTTACTTTTGCATGTTAATGTTTGTCGGGTATATTGTTCCTGTATGTGTTCATTACTCAGTATTTCCGGTTATGGGCCACAGGAACTGTTTTACGGTATTGGTTATTTCTAAAACCCAGGTAATAAGTGCCGGAAGGATAGGCCTCCATGTTAATTTGCCTGATGGTACCGGGTATATATTTCTCAATCTCTTCCAGGTGTATTACTTTTCCGCCCTGGTCGGTAAGTTCGAGTGTTATTTTTCCTGTACCCAAGGTACTGATGCTCCAGTACAGCCAGTCTTCGGCAGGATTGGGATAAATGCTTACCTCTGTTGCCTCGTCAATACCTGTCCAATGGGTGTTTTTTATAAATTGAACTGTAATGGTATCGGAAACATGGCAGCCAGATGAATCGGATGCACACACCCAGTAACTGTATCTGCCCGGCCGGCTGCCGGCGGCTTCTGCCAGGTATCCCCGTTCTATGCTTAGATCGTGCCACCTGTAGCCGGTATATCCTTCGGGCGCCTCAAGTAACAGTTTCTCTTCAAGGTACAGCACGGTATCGCGCCCGAGTGAAAACTGCAACGGCGCCGCCAATGGGATGCTTACCGTATCGGTTACCAGGCACCCGCGTTTATCGAACATCTTTACATGATAACACCCGGGTTTGCTGATAACAAAGCGGTTGCTGCCCGCGAGGGTGTCGTTCCATGTTATGTTTTTATATCCCCTGTCAACAAAGAGTTCACGTACCTGCCCCGGACAAAGCGGCAGGGCATTTTCTATTGCTCCTTTTGTTTCGGGACAGTTGTAGTATTTTGCAATGAAAACATCCTCGTTGCCTGCCGACCTTATGCGGGTCCCGGCCTGCGTGAGGCTGTCGCTGAATGAGCCGCTGATATAAAGGTTTCCGGATTTATCCAATACCGATCCCCTGCTGAAATTTTCACTTTCTGCCGATATTTTTTCAGCCCAGGTAATATCCCCGTGCATAGAAGCCTGCGCCACGAATGCATTGGATGATTTAGTACCTGCTTCGAGAAGGTGTTCCCCAAAACGGATGGAATCGCTGTAACTCCCCGTTAAATAAACACCTTGCAGGTTATCCATATTCAGGTTGTAAGCATAATCGTAGTAGGGTGACCCGAAGTGCTTTGTCCAGCTTGTCTTTCCATCGGGAAAAAGTTTTGTTAAAAACATATCCGTGCGCCCTTTGGAGATAAGCCCGGTGTCACCCGTGGAAAACCCTGAGCTGAAATTACCCGCGATAAAAAGGTTTCCTTCCCTGTCATTCTTAAGCGAGGAGACCTGCAGGAATTCATTGCCAGAAAGTGTTTTTATAAGTTCGGCTTTGTCCTGTGTATTGTATCTTATAATAAACACATTCGATTTGTTTTGCGGGCCGGGATCATCCAGTATAACTTCACCCAAAGAGAATCCTTTTTTGCAATTTCCGCATAAATACAGGTTGCCCGTGACATCTGCCGACAGGGCGGTTATGTTTTCATCCTCATCGCTACCAAAGGCCGAAAGAAGCGTTAATTTACCGTTCTGGCCGGCTTTCAGGACAAAGATGTCGTTCCGGCCTGCGGAAGAATAATCAACACCATCTATGGTAAGTTTGCCGTTAAATTCCCCGGCCAAAAAGATATCCCCCGCGGGTGTTGCCTGTAACAGGTGCAACGAGGCATTGCGGGTATAAGGTATGGTGGATACCCAGGTGGCCTTGCCGTTTTTGTCAAGCATGGCAAGAAAAAGGCTGTTGCCTTTGTTCCCGGCGGTTGTTTTACCGAATTCAACACTGTCTGAAAGGGTTCCACCGATAAGGATATTGTCCTGCGCATCTATGGCAATACAGCTTATTTTATCGGCCTTTTTTCCCCCGTTGCCCCAGAGCCATTTCAGTTTGCCGTCGTGGCGGTAACAGGCCACGTACATATCGTGGTTACCGGCAGCGGTTATTTGCCTGTCATCGCCCGTAAGCCCGTTTGTATGGCTTCCTGCTATGTATATGTTATTTTTTGAATCTGTGGCTATGCCGGTGGTAACATCCCACCCGCTGCCGCCAAGGTGCCTGACCCATTGCCAGCTCTTTTGCCCCTGGGCGGTCAGCAGTTGCGAAACAAAAATTGCTGCCAGCAGCAATACCGGTTTATGATGCCTGTTGTTTTTCATATCAACTAATCTTAAGGGGTTGGGGTTTGGTAGTGGTAATCAAAGGTTTGTATAATATTCAGGTCGTTATCGCGCACAACAGAAAGCCTGCCGTAACTATCGTATTCGTAATAGGTGGTAACACCTTTGGGATCGGTCTCGGAGGTCATGCCGATGAGGGGATCATATGTATAACTGGTGATTATTGCTTCCGGAAGTCCAGTTTCACGTAAAAACTGATTAAAAGTTTTCAATTGATCTCTGTAAGAAGCATTGAGAGAAGGTACTCTTATCTGACTATAATCTGTTATTCCTGCAGCAGTCATGGCATTATTTACTGCTGTGGTAAGGGCAGAGTTAGTTGCATTATCGGCTTTAACAATCGGATAGTTATTATTATAAGACCAATAGAAAGATATGCTACGATCACTTTCAATCGTATATTCAATTAAATTTCCCTCTGAATAAGAGAATTGAATTGACTTTGCCTGAGATTCATATAGTGCATCTTTAGACAAACTACCATCTTCATTAAGATGAGCAGTTTCGAAGCTGTTAACTTTATTATTGGTACTTAGACCATATGATTTAAATGGATTAATAAAAGTTTTAAATGGGTTATTAGAATCAACATAATACCTAAAAGTATTAAAATTTGAACTAATGAGCTGATATTCTGAATCCTCATTGACCTTTTTAATCTCTGTTTCTTCAATAGTTATGGTCTTTATGTTTTTGTCCTGCATCTTTAGAATAGCATAAACATCATCATCTGCCACTGATAATTTGCCTTGCTGGCATACACTTAAATCAGTCTTGCATTGAAAATCCTGGGGATTAAAACATGTAACATATTCATCTTCACAGAGGAAATCTTCGTTCCTGCAGTTTTTAGCCACATTTAAACATTCAATATTCAGATTATAAATACCATTAGGACCGTTGAAATATTCATCGTAGCATTTGTTTTTACATTTACGAGTAGAACATAATTCCAAACAATTCTCATAATCAGCCAATAACTGACGCAGGTTATTATTTTCAATACAATTTCCTAAACGTTCACCGCACTCAGATTCTTCTGCCATCAAACAATTTGATCTTGCTTCAAGGCAATTCAATTGAGTTTCTTCTCTTAATATGTTACACTCCGAATAACTATCCAAACAACTTTCAAAATAGAAGTCTGCTGAATAAGACATATGCTTTTCTGAAATTGATCCATCACTATTATAACTGGTAATCTTGGTTGGCATTGTATGTCTTCCATATTCAGCACCATTATATTCAAAAACCTTTGTGTTAACTAAAGAAATATCATTTTCAAAATATTCGGTTTCCGTTACTGATTTTAATCCAAGCCAGTATGAAGTATTTGATACTGGTGCAGGATCAAAAAAAGTAAACTGAGGTGGAGGAACAACTGGAAGTTCACCGGGCCCGGGAGGTAGTTGATAAGCTTTAAGAAGCTTAATTGTTTTGTTATAAACATTGGCGCCCGCAAAATAGTTTTCACTTTCAGTATAGGTATTCTTTACAGATTTTACCAATTCATTTGCAGAATTATAATACAACTCGTCTGTTACCTGGCTTCTGTATCCCGGTATTGAACCATTTCTGAATTTAAATGTTGTAATACCATTCTCACCACCATTAACTATTTCTGTTACTTCACTATAGCCAACATGGCTTCCGTCCGGTAGAATGGGTTCTCCCTCAGATGAGACAGGATATGAAGTTAAAACCAGATTCCTTGTGCAAGGATCATAATAATCATAATCACTATTGTCATCATAAGGATCAAGAAACAAATGCAGGCTGGACCTTTCAAAACCCTCAGGTGCGTCTGGTGGTAGGGGGGTAAGAAAGTCTTTTTTGTAGATGTAGTTTTTAACAATATCGTTGTTATGACTAATTCCGTCAAAATTTGTAATTGATTTGATCCTTACACCCCCTATATGCTTTGTTAGATAGGGGATGGTTTCAAACTGATTATATTGTAAATATGTATGAATATAACCCGGATTATTATTAACATCTTGATTATCTCTACTTACGAGCGTAAATAAAAAGTAGATTCCACTTTCAAGAGGTATATTGGGACCATCAACTAACCAAGTCCCGTCTTCCAAAAGATCGAAGTCAGTTGGAAATGGAATACGTCCAGGGGGAGGTACTGTCTCAGAATAATCTAATGCCCTATACAAATAGGCTCTTATATATCCAGTTCCTCCTTGTGACTGAGTAATTTCTGTAACAGCATAGCTTGATGCAGATTTAACGCTGAAGTATGTAAATCCAATATTTACAGGAACAAAATCAGCATCCGGATATTTTGAATTTATATCTTCTGCAATGCCCAAAGCAGGCTGGTACATTGTAAAATCATCACCTGCCCAACAGGTACTGGTTTGTGTATATTGATTATGTTTGGTAACATTTTCATATGATACAAGATGAGATTCCCAATCGAATTCAGAATATCCCCCTGTTGGATAGGTAATTTTCGTTAGCATATAAGCCTTTACAGCTTCCGGATCGGTTTCTTTATTAGCTGTTGCTGAGACGGCATTATAGAAACTTTGAAATTCAAGACTAAGAGGAGGAATAATTGAATGATTGCCACTATTATTGTAATAACCCCAGTGGTCATATGATGCGCTTATATAGGATGGTAACTTCTGTTCTTCATAATAATCAAATACATAACTTTTCTCTAAAATTTCATCATAAACAGAAGCAAGCTTTAATCTTTTTTGTCCGTCATTACCTACGAAATAAACATCATTATTTAAGATAAAAGACTTGAATTCAACATTTAATGTTAAAGTCTTATCGTGTTCACCTTCGACAGGCAATCCTCTATAAATCTTAATACCAGTTAGCCGATTATCATTTGCACCGGGAGGTAAATCCTCCCGGTCATTTTCATAACTAAAATTAATAGTAAGGTTTTTATGAGGAAAATCAATACTTGAGAGATATTTGCTATAAGTTGTTTCTTTATTAATAAACACAGGAGGAGATGGTACTGCATTGCAATAATTTGTAGGATCTGTATCATCTTTTCTCTCTGTCGTTATGCTTGACGGATATGGACTTAGGTCTTCTGTCCATTCTCCTTCTAAAGGCAGATAATTGAATATTATAGATTCATGGGCAATGTAACTTTCAATTTTAGAAAGATACCATGTAGAATAATAATAACCACCATAACGAAAGTTGGTAAGCTCTGCGTCAGTATTATTAAAGTAGTATTTTACCCCTTCAGGGGTTGTAATTGTCCAACTGTTAATTCTGTCGCTTGTAAAGTCTATCTCTACTTTAAGATCCTGATAGGGAAATAATACGGGTTCGCGATCAGGTGAAAACATGATACGACCACTATAATTCCCAAAATTAAAATAGAATATATCCGGTTTCAAATCATGAATTCCTATACTTGCTTCAAGTCTATACTCACAACCTGGATCCGAAGCATATACGTCATATGGTATTCCATGAAAGTAATCCATGTAGTTATTATAATCATAAAAATAGCCTTCAATGCCCCCAAGATCATCAGGCTTTACCTGAACATTCCGGGTAATTGCGCCACCAGCATTCAATACCCATCCTAATCCTGCATTAGATGACACTTCTGATACTTTAATGCCTGAACCATGATAACTCAGTGTTATGGGATGATTCAATTGATCTCCTTTAATTTCATAAAGTGGAATGGAAATATTAGGAGTACCTGTATTAAGGCTTACTGGTATTTCACCATATTTTCCCAATGCAGCAGCTTGAGGAGAGGGATGAATAACAACAGGTTCTTGGATAAGCTGTGAATATGAGCTATTCATTAATAAACACGAAGCAGAAAATACCAATAAGCTAATTTTAAAAATATATTTCATCCGTTTAAAATTTTTAACCATTTGATAATAAATTGTTTAAAAATTTGAGAACGGATATAACCGCTCCGCTCTCACATGAACTTTTTTAATCATGCTTGTCTTTAAAATTTTTCATTAAAAAAGCTCATGTTCGTTTCATACCTTTAATCATGTAATTCAGACTTATCAATTCTTTTTTCTAATTCTTCAATTCTCTTTTGTTGCTGTATAAGATACAGTGTCAACTCTTCAATTTTCTTAAGCAGCAAGGCATTCATCTCACCCAGTGAGACACCTTCCTGGGCTACTTCGCCGGAGGTTGGCATACCGGGCAGGTGTTTGTTTTCCTGAATATATTTTTCCACCTCGCAGAGTTTCCAGAGGTTGTAGTCTTTTTCAAAGACAAAATCTGCCCAGATATCGGTTTGCACCTTAATTTCGGTGGCAATTATTTTGCCGTTCACTGCAAGTTGGTAATCTCCAGGCAGAAATGATGCACCAGCATCTATTCCTATCCCCACTTTGCCATCATAGCGAATACCATCAGTTCCGATTGTGGTCCAAAAAGATGTTCCACCACCTCCTCCAAGCTGGCTACCGCTGTTTAAAACTGTACCGTCGGGTAATTTAAAGCCACCTGAAGTACTATGAATGGTACCTGCAACTTCGAGTCTGGAATTGGGAGAAGTTGTACCTATTCCGATATTGCCGTTGGCTTTTATTGTTAGTCTATCCTGTCGGTCAGTGCTATTGGAACCGGTTACAAATGAGATTCTTGCAGGGACAGAAGTTGAAGTAACCGGACCGTCAACATATGAATACAATGCACTACCATATTGATAAGTCGTGCCTGAAAAACCGCCAAAAAAGAAGGCTCCTAAAGCATCATTTTGTTGAACAGCCAATTTTGAGGTTTTTGTGCCTCTGGCCCTGAGGGTTTGAAATGTTGGCCGGTCAGTTGCAACATTATTATATCCACTGGCTAAATAATTCGTCATATTATCATGAATTTCAGTGAGGATATTACCAGTAACTTCCAATTTTTGTGTGGGATCAGTTGTTCCTATACCAATATTCGAATTTGCAAGTATTGTTAAGGCATTTCCCCCAGGATACCCATAAAAATTTAAATATGACTTTGTAACATCTGTACTATTATAGTAGTGATTGAGGTGAAATTCTCCAGCATGAGTACCTGAATTAACTGCATTATTTGTAAATGTGATTGTATTGGTCATTCCCAGCGATTTTAACTTCAATACGGGCCTATAATGAGTAATCTGAAGCGTTTTAGCTGGTGAAAACCATGAATCTGGCGATGTTTCACCAATACCTACATTACCTGTATTTGTATTATAGATATTTGTCCCATTGGTTAACCATTGCCCTTTAATGGTATTGATTGTAATTAAATTCACAATTAAAATAGTGAATAACTTCCAGTGTTTACTTTCCATTTTGATATTGTTTAATTATTTTTTTGATTATTATAAGGTGGAATTTTTTCAGAATCATTTTTATAAAAAGAGTTCAAGTGTTTTTTATGATGGCCTTTAAATAAATGGCTTTGTATAACCTTGTAAATCATTAAAATTTAAATAAAATGTCTCATTAATCTATCTTACCCTTCAAGGACTCTTAAAGTCTAAAGTAGTTATCTGCTTAGTTGTTGTTGACAAAAAAATATATTCATATTATGCCTCAAATATAAACCTTCACCCTGAAATATGAGTTCAGGGTAAAAATTTAGAATGATTCTAAATAAATGTAATGATCCTTAATCAAGTGTTTTCGGATGACAGAAGGGTATGCTTCAAAAATCTTTTTTTTACTTATTCTTTAAAAATCCTATATAAAAAAACCCGGATTCTTTATAAGAATACCTTTTTGAAGAACGGTTATAAGTAATCGGGGCGCCGATTCTTTTCATGGCCCTGATATAATTAAAAACTTGTCGTTCTGAAATTTCAAGCGTATCAGCTATTTCGGTCACTGTTTTGGCTGAGCCATTCCGTATGGTGTGATCAATGAACGAGATCACATTGAATGCTTTTGAAAAGGGCATAAGTTTAAGGTTTAATATTGAGACAGATAATTTTTGGTTGTAAGATCCTTATTATATGAAATTTAAAAATGAAATGGTTTTCATAGCCATAACAATCTATTATATATTGTCAAAAACAGCCAAAACCTTACCCTGATTTTTGAAATATTTTTGAATCGCATTGTAATTTAGACTTATTTTAAATAATTCTTATCATTATTATAATCTTGAATTATATCAGTAATAATTGAAATACATTTTTGGCCTTAAAAGTAAAATTCTCCCCAGAATAATTATATTTGTGGTAAATAAGCAGTAAAAAAATGATTGTTAAATATCTTAACCCCGAAGTTTTTCTCTGGCGCAGGCCGGTTTAATAACTATCACGGGTAACGATAAAATAAATAATACAAAAGACATGTTGTTACCGGCATGTCTTTTTTGTTGAACTTAACCTTAAAATAATAATAGAAATGAGCAGAATTCGAAAGATTTACCTTGATGAAAGCGAGATGCCGCGGCAATGGTATAACCTTGCGGCAGATATTAAAACCGAACCTTATATGAGCCCCGATGGTGCTGTACCACCTATTGCATGGGCCCCTGTTTTCCCAATGAATATTGTTGAACAGGAATACAGCACGCAGAGATGGATAGATATCCCGGAAGGGATACTTGAACTATTATCACGCTGGAGGCCATCACCGCTGCACAGGGCATATGCCCTTGAAGAGGCCATCGGCACACCGGCCAAGATTTTTTATAAAAATGAAAGTCTTTCGCCTGCCGGCAGCCATAAACCCAATACAGCAGTTGCCCAGGCATGGTACAACAAAGAATTTGGGATTAAGCGCCTTACTACCGAAACAGGTGCCGGACAATGGGGCAGCGCCCTTTCTTTTGCCTGTTCGCTCATCGGACTGGAATGTAAAGTCTTCATGGTTCGCGTGAGTTTCGACCAGAAACCATTCAGAAAACTGATGATGCAGACCTGGGGCGGCAACTGTGTGGCCAGTCCCAGCAACGAGACCAACGCCGGCCGGCAGATACTCGAAAAAACCCCCGATACACCGGGAAGCCTTGGTATTGCAATTAGTGAAGCGATAGAGCAGGCAGTGTCAGATAAAACCGGACAAACCAGGTATTCGCTGGGATCGGTGCTTAACCATGTAATGATGCACCAAACCATCATGGGCTTGGAAACTAAGAAACAGCTAGAAAAAGTTGGCATTAAAAAACCTGATATCGTGATTGCTTGTGCTGGCGGCGGGAGCAATTTTGCCGGCCTGTCATTCCCTTATGTATATGATAAATTACATGGGGCACAGATAGAGATCATCCCCGTTGAACCCGCCTCTTGTCCAACACTTACAAGGGCTCCATATGTATACGACCATGGTGATACGGCTAAAATGACACCCTTGGTGGCCATGCATTCTTTGGGCCATTCATTTGTCCCACCGCCCATTCATGCCGGCGGACTGAGATACCACGGTATGGCTCCCCTGGTGAGTAAGGCTGCCATGGAGGGTCTGATATCACCGAGGTCTGTCCACCAGCTTGAATGTTACGAAGCAGGCATTCTTTTTGCCAAGACCGAAGGTATCATCCCGGCACCGGAAACAACGCATGCTATTGCTGTCGCCATCCAGGAGGCCAAAAAAGCCAAAGAGGAAGGTAAGGAAAAGGTAATCCTTTTCAATTTCAGCGGCCATGGCTTAATGGACCTGCTAGGGTATGATAAATACCTCCACGGACAGCTCACCAATTATGAACTACCTGATGAAATAATCAGGCAAAACCTCGAAGAGCTGAAAGGTTACCCAATGCCGGCATCGGCAAAATAATTGGTAGTTTGCAATATAAACAGAAAAAGTCCCGGGAAAACCCGGGACTTTTTCATAGGTACAATTCAAATTAGGCTTAACAGTATTCTTTCATAGGTTATAAGCGCTTTCGCCGTGTTCGTATACATCCAGTCCTTCTTCTTCAATCCGTTTTTCAACGCGAAGTCCGTTCAGGTATTTTAAAGTTAAGAACAGTATCGTGGCTGCAGCCAGTGCCCATAAAGCAATCGATCCTACACCAATGGCCTGACTTTTAAGCAGTGATGCATCGTGGCCATAAAACAGTCCCTGGCTTGTACTGAAAAAACCAACCATCAATGTTCCAAATGCGCCACAGATGCCATGCACCGAAATAGCGCCTACAGGGTCGTCTATTTTTACAACCTTGTCAAAGAATTCCACTGACAAAACGACCAGTATACCGGCCAGTAAACCGATGATGAGCGCACCACCCGGGCTCACAGCATCGCAACCCGCAGTTATGGCCACCAAACCGGCAAGTGCGCCGTTGAGAGTCATACTCAGTGTAGGCTTTTTGTATTTCAGCCATATGTAAAGCATGGTTGACAATGCGCCTCCTGCTGCTGCAATGTTGGTGGTGACAAAGATGAGTGATATGGCTTTGGCATTAGCTTCTCCGGCAGCTGCAAGCTGCGAACCGGCGTTAAACCCAAACCAGCCGATCCACAGAATAAACACACCCAAAGCTGCCAGCGAAAGACTCTGGCCGGGTATGGCTTTGGCCTTACCTTCTTTGTCGTACTTCCCAAGACGGGGACCTAAAACTGCTGCACCGATCAGTGCAATCATTCCTCCCACCATATGCACAACCGACGATCCGGCAAAATCGTGAAAAGGTATTGCGAGCTGGCTTAACCAACCTCCACCCCATGCCCAATGACCTGAGATGGGATAAATAATCAGCGTGATGGCAGCACTGTAGACAAGGTAAGCATTGAATTTTGTACGTTCAGCCATAGCACCCGAAACAATGGTTGCTGCCGTTGCGGCGAATACTGTCTGAAATATCAGAAAAGCCATGTCGGGCATATCGGTCCTGTAGGAATGTTGAGTAAACAGATCAATGCCACCCCAGAAACCGTTTTTGCTTCCGAACATAATACCAAAGCCTATAAGCCAGAAAGCAATGGTGCCAATAACAAAGTCCATTAGATTTTTAAAAAGGATATTTGTTGTGTTTTTCGATCGCGTAAACCCAGCCTCAACCAGGGCAAAGCCTGCCTGCATAAAAAACACTAATGCTGCGGCTATAAGCACCCATACTGTGTTAAGCGAAAATGCATATTCTGTAAATGCTGATTCCAGATTACTGATGTGATCAGCTATTGCTATTGTATCGTTCATAATTTCCAGTTTTTTAATTGTTACTCACCACCTTCGAGGTACATTGCCTTATCACCTCTTTCACCCGTTCTGATCCGGTATGCGTCAACGATATCCGAAATAAAGATCTTGCCGTCTCCTATTTCACCGGTATAGGCCGAACTGAGTATGGCCTTCACCGCCCCGTCGAGAAATTTTTCCCGACAGTAAAAGGTGATCAATATCCGTTCAATGGTACTGGTATCATAAGCAATACCCCTGTATACGCGCGACTCGTGGGCTTTACCGATCCCCCTGACCTCCCAGAAGGTAAACCACTCGATTTCAGCCTTATTCAGCGCCTCCCTGACTTCGTCAAACTTCGATTTACGAATGACGACCTCAACTTTTTTCATGTACATATGCTTTTTGTTTAAATTATCCATGCATGATTCAGAAAGAAAAACCAACAACCAGGTATGCAACCTCAGCCTGTGGGTTGACAATTACCGAACCTGATACAGGTATAGCGTATTCGCCGATTTTGATCTCTTTCTCTGCCGAGATACCTGCATTAACGATTCCGAAAATATCATCTTCGCCTGCATCTTCAATGGTATACCATCCGTTGCCGGCGCCGGCAAAGATTGAGAAATGCTTAAAGGAGTAACCAAGCTCAACATAAATGTCACCCCCTGCCGAGGCTGCACCCCCTGCTTCGTTTACCACATAGCCTGCAGTAAGGTTAAGTCCCTTAATGCTATAAGAGGCACTGATTTCTAAAGCGTGGCTTCCGGTGGAATCGGAGAAGTCGAAAAGCGGTCCCTGGTAATAATAATCGGTAACTGTAAGGCCAAGGTCGCCGATAGAATAGGAGAGATAAAGATCGTTTTCGGCAATGTCGAATCCGTTTAACGAAAACGATCCCCAGGCGCCGATGGCAAAATTGCCGAGGCCAAGCTCTATGCCGGGCTGAATGGATGGGCCGCCGAACTTGGTACCACGCCACACATAGTTACTTACAACATCGGCGCCAATAGAAAATGGTGAGGCTGATTCCTCCTCCTGGGCATCAACGCTGCTCATAAATAGCGAACAGAATACAAAAATGCCCACTGCTGCGAGTGTTAATTTTTTCATACGCTTTAAAAATTTAAATTATTAATAAATTGACATTGCAAATATATAAATATTTTTTAATACCCCATATTTATTATTTTTAAAATTATTTTTTTTATCTTTTTATTTATTATACCATATTTTTAGAGGGGTTTATATAATATATTATTGTTTATTTATATCATATACCCCTAATAACATTTCTTAATAAAGTCCGGGCATCTTTGTTATGCTTGCTATAAAATGCCCAATTGGCCTTGTGCCATGCAATTAATCATTGTTATGAAGATTCAGATGAATTCTCATTATAGGGTGAGCAGAAATGATCTATTAGATTTTTCAGGCTGTACTGTTTTGAAAAAGCAATACCTGTTAAAGATTGAGGATTAATTATTACCTTAAATCCACAAGTTATTTTATCATTCTGAACTAAGTGAAGAATCTGCGTACATTTGGGAGATTCTTCATTTCATATCTGCAGTAGGCAGGTACTCAGAATGACAAAAAAATATAAAGATTCAAAGTGCGATAGCATTAACTTGCGGATTTAAGGTATTAGAAAAAACAGTAATTTTTGTGTACCCCCCTTAATAAAGTATTCTATTAGAAAAATATAACATTAGTATATTGGGAACACCTTGAATTTGCAAAATAGAAATACCTAATGATAGTAATATTTAAAAAACAACCAATTTGAACATTTATTATACCTGCCTTATATATATAAGTAAAAAGCCGGGGAACTTTCCCCGGCTTTGTTGCTTTGTTTGCTATTGTTTAATTTATTTTTTCAGGTTCATCAGTTTATGGCACTTTTCGTATTCTTCCCTCTCCTGGTAAAAATTCAGAAGCCTTATAAAAAAGCTGCCGTCTTCATAACTTGGGTGGTTTTTGTCAAACGGAAGTTCCCCGTCAACTGTGAGTTTAAAGACTTCCTCCTCGTCATCAATGTTTGTCATGTCGGCTAAAACCGTTGATTCCTGCAGAATTGCAGAATTTTTATATTTTTCGAGGAAATTGATCAGTGTTAGCTGCACGTTAATAAAATCGTTATTTTCAGCCAGCAGGTGCTTATTGACTTCGTAATGTTTCTCAAAATTTACCGCACGGTCATTCGATGCAGGTCCCTGCAATATTTCTTTAATACGGGACTGGTTCTGGTTGATGACCTCAAGATTATTTTTTACATGCAGTTTAAGGATGGTAATGGTTTTTTGAATTAGGTCCTTCATAGCGACAAATTATTAGGATAAAAACACAGTACAAAAATAACAGATATTTTATCCCGAGGTTTTGATTTTTGATCAACTCAATAAAACTGGTTATGAACAGCCAACTTAAAATGAAAAAGGGCATCTTTAACCGGTGCCCTTTTTCATATCATTTATAAAAATTTTCACAAAGTATACTTATTCTCCCCTATCATGTTGTCTGCAATTCTTCGTCTTGCATCTTTTGTATTCACTCCGGCAACTATAGAGAGTATTTCCGCTGCCCTGGCCAGTTTGTCAGCTTCGGCTGTATCTGCAAATGAATAGATTGCATCCAGTGCCGACTTCCTTATTTTTGAAGCAGTATCATAAACAAATACATCGAGCATATCTTTGTACAAACCAATGGATGCTTCTCCCCTCAGGCTGCCCAGTTTTTGAACCCTGAGTGCGGTTGATTCTGCAATATAAATTTCCATTATCATCACAGCGATGTTGTTTAGAACTTCCTGCTCATGCATCAGGGTTTTTCCAAAGGTTTTTGAAGCGGCATGAATAAGCAGTAGCGTTGCTTTTTTGAAGTTTCTGATATACCTTATTTTTTCCTCAAAATAATTCTCCATTGCCGGTTTACCGTCGGTAATCTTATCAACAGATGCATATAGCTCTTCGGCTTGTCCGAAAAGGTCGAAATCACCTTTCATGGCCCTTTTCATTGCCGTGTCAACCACGAGAATGGTGTTGATTTCATTGGTACCTTCAAATATCCTGTTGATACGGGAATCGCGATACGCCCTTTCAATGGCCATCTCTGCAGAATAACCCATCCCCCCGTGAATCTGAACTCCCTCGTCTACGATAAAATCGAGCATTTCAGAGCCATATACTTTCAGAATAGCGGCTTCAACAGCATAGTGGCTGATGGCATCAATAGCAGCTTTACCATGGTCGCACCCTTCTGCCTTATATTTAACCATTAGCTCGTCAATATCTTTACTAACACGGTAATTGGCAGATTCGGCAACGAAAACCCTTATTGCCTGCTGGGCAAGCTTGTGCTTTATGGTGCCGAATGTTGAAATAAGTACACCAAATTGTTTGCGTTCATTGGCATATCTAACTGAATCGTCAATGGCTTTTTTGGCGGCCCCAAGTACATTGGCGCCCAGTTTGATCCTGCCCATGTGAAGGATACTGAGGGCAATCCTGAACCCTTCACCACGACGTCCCAGAAGATTTTCAACAGGCACTTTTACATCGTTGAAAAAAATCTGTGCGGTTGACGAGCCTTTGATACCCATTTTATGTTCATCGGGGTTAACGACCACTCCGGGTGTGTTTGCATCAACAATAAATGCACTTAAAACCCTGTCGTTGTCTATTTTGGCAAAAACCGTAAGAACATCTGCAAAACCGGCATTGGTGATCCACATCTTCTGCCCGTTAAGTATGTAATGCTTACCATCGGCAGAGAGCACTGCATTGGTTTTTCCTGCGTTTGCATCGCTTCCTGCGCCTGGTTCGGTAAGGCAATATGCGCCAAGCAATTCACCTGTCGCGAGCTTTGTTACATATTTTCTTCTTTGTTCTTCGTTACCGTAATACATAATAGGCAGGGTACCGATACCGCAGTGGGCCATGAATGCTACAGAGAAAGAATAGCCTGCACCTATGGTTTCGGCAGCCAGCATTTGTGTAACAAAAGTCTGACCAAATCCGCCATATTCCTCTGCAACTGAAATACCCATTAAACCAAGGTCACCCGATTTTTTCAGCATAGATTTCATCAATTCCCTGTCTTGTTTTTCTACCTTATCAATGTTGGGATAAACTTCAGTTTCGATAAAATCGCGGCATGTCTGGGCTATCATCAACTGTTCTTCGTTGAATTCCTCCGGTATAAACACCTCATTTGCATTTACTTCTTTAACAAGAAATTCACCGCTTTTTAGGTTAGTGTTATTTTCCATCTTCAAAAATTTAAATAATATTAGGATTTTGTAATATGTTACAGGTTTAGCGACATGGCCACCAATTCTGCCAGGTCAAGGTTTTTCATCTGTTCTTCCTTATTCTTATATTTAATACCGTCTGTCATCATGGTCATGCAGAAAGGACAGGCGGTAGCAACAATATCTGCCCCTGTTTCAATGGCATCTTCTATTCTCTCTATAAATACTTCTTTATTTCCTTTTTCTGCTTCCTTGAACATTTGCCCGCCTCCGGCACCACAGCATAAAGCAAAACTTCTGTTTCTTTTCATTTCAACCTTTTCAGAAGGAATAGCATGAAGGATATCCCTGGGGCGGTCATAAATACCATTTGCACGCCCAAGGTAACAAGGGTCGTGATAGGTAATTTTCGATTTGTTAAACAGGTCTGAATTCAGTTTCAGGTTCCCGTTTTGAATATTTTCCTGTAGTATTTGTGTGTAATTGATCACTTCGTAGTTACCACCCAGATCGGGATATTCATTTTTTAAGATGTTATAGCAATGCGGGCAGATGGTTATGATTTTTTTTACACCATAACCGTCGAGCACACTAATATTGTTAAGCGCCTGCATTTGAAAAAGCATTTCATTGCCTGCCCTGCGGGCCGGGTCACCGGTGCATGATTCTTCTTTACCAAGTACGGCATAGTCTATTTTTAAATAGTTAAGAATTTTGGCAAATGCCCTGGTTACTTTTTTGTACCTGTCGTCAAAAGCCCCGGCGCAACCCACCCAGAAAAGGTATTCGGGTTTTTTCCCCTGAGCGTGTAAATCGGCCATTACAGGCACTTGCAATTTCCCTGAAGCTGACATAAGTTTACTTTTTGTTTAGAGTCATCGGTATGTTTACAATAAAGATTATTCCACCCAGTTTAAGCGGTCTTCCGGTGAAAACTGCCATGGGGCCCCGTTATTTTCAATATTTGTAAATATTGCATTCAGTTCACCGGGAGCTGCTGCTTCCTCCATTACCAGGTAGCGTCTCATCTCAACAATAAGCGTAGGGTGGTTTATATTGATCGGGCACTCCTGTGCACATGCATTGCAGGTAGTGCATGCCCAAAGCTCTTCTGCAGTAATGTAGTCCTTTAACAGTGATTTATTATCGGAATAATCTTTTCCGTTTTTCACCAGTCCCGGCCCTTTTTCATTCATCCTGGCACGAACATCCATAATAATTTTCCTGGGCGATAGCATTTTACCGGTTATGTTGGCCGGACAAACAGAGGTACACCTTCCGCACTGTGTACAGGCCAGCGAATCGAAATAATTTTTCCATGTAATGTCTTCCACGTCTTTTACACCAAACCGGCCAATTGGCTGCGTATCGCCAGAAGGTTCAGCAAATGCCGTATCCGGGTTAAGCATTGACTTAACCTCTGCTGTGATGCTGTCCATATTCGGAAGTTTTCCAAGCGGTTCAAGCCGGCTCAAGAAAACGTTGGGTACCGACATAAACACGTGGAAATGTTTTGAATAGGGCAAATAGTTGGCAAAAAAGAAAATGAGCAGTATATGCCCCCACCAGTTTACCTCGTGTATCAGGTGAACTGCCGGACTATTAAAATTTTTCAAAAGACCTGCAAGTATATTGCTTACAGGGTACACCCCGGCTATTTCTCCCTGCAGGTTTCCGGCAACATAGGCTGTGTTCATGCCAAGCAACGTAACCATTAGTAAAAGGATGAGCGTTAATGCAATATTGGCATCAATATGGGTGCTGTGCTTCATTTCAATACCACCAAATCTTTTTACATGCAAAAAGATCCTCCTGAACAAAAAGATAAGGATAGCTACAAAGATGATCAGTGCAAACACATCCCCCGAGGCCATAATAATATCGTAGACAAGCCCCAATGAGCCCAATGCCCTTTCGGTACCGGCAATACCGTCAATAACCATTTCAATGCTTCCGATAAGGATGACGCAGAAACCCCAGAAAACAAGCGCGTGTAAAAATCCTATTACCGGAAACCTGAAAATCTTGGTCTGGCCAAAAGCCACTTTGAGCATAACCCGTAACCTCTTGCCAAAATCTCTGACAGGATATGGTTTGGTAAGCCTGAAAAACGAAATGAGCCTTAATACAGTGTATGTAAAAATACCAAGTGTTGCTAACAGTGCAATGATAAAGACTATTTGCTTTGTCATGGTTTTATTGATTGATTAAGTGGCAAGGAAGCCTTGAACCGGTTTTTATGAGGCTTTTACCTCGTGCACGGCTTTAACGAGCTCGGGCAGTATTTTCTGGGCATCACCCACGATGCCGTAATCGGCTGCCTGAAATATTGGCGCTTCTTTGTCGTTATTAATGGCCACGATATATTTTGATGAGCTTACACCGGCAAGGTGCTGTATAGCTCCTGAAATACCTATTGCGATATATAAATTTGGTGCAATAATCTTTCCGGTCTGGCCCGTATGCTCGGAATGGGGCCTCCATCCTTCATCTGAGACAGGCCTTGAGCAGGCAGTAGCGCCACCCAGCAACGATGCAAGTTCCTCAATGGGTCCCCAGTTGTCAGGTGATTTCATGCCCCTGCCACCCGAAACAACGATCTCTGCATCGGTTAAGAGTACTTTACCTGCTTGCTTTTCTACATCTTTAACCGTTGTCTTAAACAAACCAGCATCAATATTCGCATTAAAGTCCTGAATAACAGCTTTGTTTTCAACCTGAACAAGTTCGAATGAGTTCTGTGCCAGGGTAAGCACTTTTATTTCGGTCTTAACCACTACATTGGCAAAAGCTTTGCCAGAAAAAACCTTTTTAGTAATTGTAAACGGGTTGAGTGATGAAGGAAGCTGTGTTACCCCGGAAACAAGCCCTGCCCTGAGTTTGACTGACAATCGGGGCGCCAGCGCTTTTCCCGTATTATTGTTTGAAAGAACCACTGCAACAGCATTTTCCTGCGCGGCAGCCTGCGCTAAAACGGAGGTGAATACCTGGTTGTCGAGTTTATCAAGGCCGGTCCCTTTAACACTCAGAATTTTAGCAGCCCCATAGTTACCAAGTTTTTGCAGTTCGTCATTTGCTACATTTCCAACAGAGACTGCTACCGCTGAGGTTCCGAGCATTTCTGCCAGTTTGCCTGCATAAGAGACAAGTTCAAAAGAGAGTTTCTTAAATTTTCCTTCCCAGTTTTCGGTATATACTAATACTGACATTTTCTTTAAGTTTTAAGTTTTTTTAATTTGGCGATTCATCATTAAATTACCTTTGCTTCGTTGTGGAGCAAGTCAACCAGCTCTTTTACATTGTCGGGGCTAACCATTTTACATGCCGCTTTGGGCTTCGGCAATTCAAATCCTGCATACTCCGTAAGACTTTCGACTGGTGCGGCAGGAACCACATTCAGCGGTTTGGTCTTGGCCATCATAATACCGCGCATCGAAGCAATACGAGGTTCTTTGGCAATACCCTTCTGCACAACTGTTACCAGCGGGGCCGGAACAGAAACCATTTCCTTGCCTCCGTCAATTTCCCTGTTGATGGAAATTTCCCCGCCATTGATATTTATCATCGAAACTGCAGAAACGGATGGAATATCAAGCAGTTCGGCAAGCATACCGCCTACGGCAGAACCATTGTAATCACTCGATTCAATACCACAAAGAATAAGGTCGTACATGTTCTTTTTGATTACTTCAGCAAGTTGCGAGGCAACAAAGAAAGCATCCTGTGGTTCAGCATCTATTCTTATGGCATCGTCGGCACCAATAGCCAGCGCCTTTCTTATCGTTGGTTCAGCCTCTTTGCCGCCAAGGGTGATTACGGTAACTTTTTCAACTTTAGCGTCAGCGTTTTCCTTGAGCTCAAGTGCACGGGTCAACGCCAGTTCATCCCAGGGATTAATGATCCACTGAATACCGGTTTTCTCATAGTTTTTGTTGTCGTCCACCAGTTTAATTTTGGTGGTGGTGTCGGGAACATTGCTTAAACAAATCAGAATATTCATGGGTTTATTAGTTATTATTAGTAACAAACAATTTATCGGGTAAAAAAATTAAATTTACATGATGTCACCTTTTGCACTATCTGAAACCTTTTGTCCAGATTAGACTTAGTATTTAAAAATTAGTGCTTTAGAGTATTTGTTATTAAAATTTAAAGGGACAAATATAAAACAAAATACCTAATCGGCAACACGAATGAAAATTTTAGAAAGATTATTCGGAGCAAACATTTTTTTTCGGCCCGGAAGATACAGAGGTCATTTAGGAATAACACTCCTTATAAAATCAATGATTATTTTTTTATTACATATTACAGCATATCCAGGATACACCCAGAACAACGGGTCTGAATTGATAACAGACAGGCCTGACCAGACCGAATCTTCTGCTATTGTTCCTGCAGCACACATTCAGATTGAGACCGGCTTTGCATTTGAACACAATAATACAGAAGCCTTCAGTATTGAATCTTATACCATGAATACCACGCTTTTGAGGTTTGGTTTACTCAGCAACTTCGAATTACGTGCGGGGTTGGGTTATCAAAAAGACAGGTTTGAACCGGTTCATTCCGATTCGGCCGTTACAACAAAAGGTTTAAGCCCTTTATACACAGGATTTAAGGTAAAAATTACGGATGAGCGAAAATGGCTCCCTGAAATTGCATTTTTAGGAGGAATAGTAATTCCTTTTACTGCCGGTAAAGATTATAAGCCTGCGCATTCGGCCGTGAACTTAAGGTTTGCCTTTTCACATACCTTATCGGATATTTTCTCGATAGGTTATAACCTGGGAGTTGAATTTGACGGTGAATCTGCTATTCCCGGATATTTTTATTCACTGGCAACAGGAATTGAAATTTCTGATAAACTTGGTATGTTTATTGAAAGTTATGGAACAATCTATGAAAAGGGCACTCCTGAATATTTTGCCGATGCCGGGTTTACTTATCTGTTACTTCCTGATCTCCAGTTTGATATCTCGATGGGAAAAGAGATAACCAAAAAAGCGGCAGATTATTTTTTTGGCACGGGATTAAGTTATCGTTTCCATTAAAATTTGAATGTAAGCTCAACTCAAAACATTTGTGACTGTTTAATTCAGTGATTTTTATCCAAAAGAAAATGAATAATGTTGTAGAGCTTGGATTTTAAATCTTTTAGGTCTTCAAAACTCATGTCCCCTGAACTTATTTGAGCTACAAGGTTTTCCGGTATAGAGGCTGCAGCTTCCCTAAGGGTTTTTCCCTTTTCGGTGAGATGAATAAGCACCCGGCGTTCATCGCTTCCCGATCGCTGCCTTCGGATGATACCCATTGACTCCATTCTCTTCAACAGCGGGGTTACTGTATTGGTGTTCAAAATAAGCTTGTGGGAGATTTCATTTACTGTAAGCCCGTCTGTTTCCCATAAAACCATAAGCACCAGGTACTGTGGATAAGTTATGCCCAGTTTGTCAAGGTAAGGCTGGTACTCCCTTATGATAAGCCTTGAAGCCGCGTAAACCGGGAAACAAAGTTGGTTCTCAAGTTTTAGTTGTTCGTATGCCATGTTAAAAAGAATTTTTAATTGTGAGTGCATTGCAGGTCAGATAAATATTTACCTGGTATCCATACAATGCACCCTTAAAAATGTTTCAATTTAAAAACTTTTTGAGATATTTTTCAATTTTTTCAGGAGTTGTAAGCGGTGAAAACCTTTTAACCGGTTGACCGCTTGCATCAATCAGAAACTTGGTAAAGTTCCATTTAATATTGCTTCCTAATATTCCGCCAAGTTCATTTTTCAGGTATTTGTATACCGGATGTGCATTTTCACCGTTTACATCAATTTTTGAGAACATGGGAAATGTAACCCCGTAATTCAATAAGCAGTTTTCAGAAATTGATTTTTCATCACCGGGCTCCTGGTTTGCAAACTGGTTACTGGGAAATCCCAGGACCACCAGTCCTTTATCCTTATATTCCCTGTAAAGCTTTTCCAAACTGGCGAACTGGGGTGATAATCCGCACTTGCTTGCTGTATTCACTACCAGAACTGTCTTCCCTTTGAACGAATCCATTGATATTTCCTTTCCCTGAAGGCTTTTTGCTGAGAATTGATAAAATGTCTGTTTCATGATGTCTATATATTTATTTAAGAAATTCAAAAAATTATACATCGTATATGATTATATCGTACACGATACAAATATATAAAAAATATATTATATCGCGTACGATATAATATTTTTTTTGAAAAATTTTCCTAATGTTTGCCTGCCGGTAAATTTAAGTTTTACTAATCAATTAATAATAAAGCCAATAATGCAAGAAACGTAATTGTTGATGAGACATCATGACCATGTATGGTATATACAATAAAACAACATTCAGCTACCTTTTCAGCATTTCTTTTGCCAGTTCATCTTCATCACCTGATAAGGATGTATTATAAAAAACGTTGTCAGGGAAGGCGGACTTAAACAATGGTGCATTGTTAACTTCAACATAATTTTTGTTAAAGTGGTGGCAGAATGTATAAAAGTACCGGTTATCATATACATCAGGACAAAAAGGCTGAGGCAGGTTAGAAATGTTATGTTTCTCGTCGGTTAGGGGCATTACTATACATACAATTGTAGCATATCCTTTAACCCACAAGGCTTGCGACCTGATGCCATCGGTATTGTTGACATATACTTTTCTAATCCACCAGTTGAATTTTTCTGCAGGTATTTCAAGCTTTTCCAACTGATTGGCAATTTCTTTCTGCTTTTTGGCCCAGTTGCACCGGTTTTTCTGGCTCGAGAAATCCGGCAGGCTGTCAGCCTTGTTAATATTTATAACCCATTTTACGGGCACTTCGAAGGTATAATGGTACAGATCACCCGCCCATGAAGGACATGTTTTCGATAGCGCATATTGCCAGTTAACAGTGGCATCCGGATATTTTTCAGCAAAATCAGATATGATTTCATCCGTGTCCGGCAGGTAACCCATTTTATAGGTTGTCATCCATGCCTTTGCAAAATACCTTTGTGTAGCTATTACTTTGCCGTCTTTTTTGAGTGATGTATAATATTCAAACAATCTTGAAGCCCTGACAACAGGCGCTGAACTGTCGCTTCGAAAAAACTTCGCGATACTCTCGATCAGGCATTGGTTGTTCCCGATACCACAACCATGAATCAAAATAATTGTGCGGCCATCAACAATTTTATCGGGCAGAGGCTTTAAGGCATCATTTGCCATATAAGCTTCGAGCCTTTCGGCTGTTGTCCTGCCGGTACCAGGCTCAATTTGGACACTCAAACCTATCCACTGGTTACCGTGAGAAACCAGGTTAATCGTTCCCCAGGGTAATTGATTTTCCGGAGGATTATCCTTCAGGTATTTCGATACCTCTGCAAGGCATTTCAGTCCTGTCACCACATCGTTGGTCTTGTCATCTTTGTTGTACAAGTAATAATTCTCTGCCTCTGTATAGTATGGATTGTCTTTCTCTCTGTCTTCTCCCAGGATAAACGTAACATTTTTCCTGAAACCTGAAACGGGGAGTTCTTTTTTCATTGAAGAACCCTGGGCTTCATTCCTGCAATCATTTATTCTGTCGGGCCTGGCAATGTAAAAGATTATGATAAGACAAGCTGTTATCACAATTGCTGTTTTGGTTTTTGTTTTCATTGGTCAGATATTTTTTTGTTTTTTAGTGAAGAAGAACTGTGCACTTTCAGTTGGCCAGGATTCTTAAACAGGATATTACCCGATTGCACCTGAACTGATTTTCTGAATTTGTAATCATTGGCCATAATAAAAGCTGCACAGTCCATTTTATCTTATGTCTGGCGATAATCAGAATATTACCTTAAATTTAAATTCACTGCCTGCGTAAATTTTGCTGAAATCAAGTGTGGCAATGGTTTTTTTAATACATTTTTCAAGTTCTCCGGAGATACCGGTGCCTTTTAACACGATTTTAACGATTTTACCCTTGGCATCAACACTTATTTCAATTTCCTGAGGTATTACTTCTGACATTCCAAGGCAGGAAATAAGAAGACCCGGCAGGTTTTCTTCAATATAACTGGTTAGCTTTTTCTTAGAACCTTCCTGAACTCCGGTTAAAAGAACAATCTCCCTGTGAAGTGCAAACGACACTGTTTCAAGGTCAACCTCCATATCAAAACCGATTGCCGAATTGGGAACACCTTCAGGCATAGGCAGGGGCTGTTTTACCAATTCTGTTTCTCCGTCGTTTGCAACAACATCTTTTTCAATCGCCAGAAATGAGGTGTAGGCAGTCATAAGGTTATACTTCAGCCCCAGTCCTGTAATTTCTTCAACATGGTTTGTATTGTTGTACCCAAGGTTGGTGTAGTCATCCAGCAACTGAATTTTTTTGCGTGCCCACAAATATCTTATTGCAGCATGATTTCCGGATGGTTTGAATTCGCCGGCATTAAAAGTCTTTTTATAGGATTTGGTACCGGTATAACCTTTGATGGTAATATTTCCAGCCGCCTTACCCCTGTATTTACCGAAAATGATCACAGGCCTTTCAGCGAGTACATCAGGAACTGAAAGAGGTTGAACATCATATGCTTCAAATCCTGAGAAGGACTTTTTTACCCGGGTAAGAACAGGATTACTAATGTAGTTTCTGAATTTAACCGCCTCTTCTGATGCACTTTTTTCATTAAGGGCTATAAAAGGCTCTCCCAATCCTGCATTTGCCATGCCTTCGATGAGATAACGGTTCACACTTGAACCTATTCCAAATGCAAAAAGGTTAGCCTGGTCGCAATTATTCCTGATAAGGTCAAAAGCTTCTTTTTCAACAGCAATATAACCATCGGTAATAACCACAAACGAGCGGGAAAGGGATTCGCTGCTGCGTGGAAATTCAAGGGCTTTCTTTAAAGCCGGCAACAGTTCTGTGGCACCTCCCCCACCTTGATTGTCCATGAAGTATATTGCTTTTTCAACGTTTTCGATGGTAGCCGGCACGCTTGTTTCAGACAACCAGCCGGAGGAGCCTGCAAACACGAGTATATTAAACCGGTCTGCCGGGCGGAGGTTAACAACCAGGTCCCGCAGCAGTGATTTTGTTACGGTCAAAGGGAAACCGCACATTGAACCCGAAACATCCACGATGAAAATATATTCGCGCGGGGGAATTTCTTCTTTCACAATCTGTTTAGGCGGCTGTACCATCAGCAGGAAGAAATTTTCATCTTCATGTTCATAAAGCATCAATCCAGATTCTATTTGTTCGCCCCTCAACTGGTATTCCAGCACGAAATCGCGGTTGCCACCGGCAGCTTCAGATTTATCAAGATTCACCTGTGCCTGACTTAATTGCGGGTAGCGAGTGTTTACCTTATGGGTATTACAAACAATCTTCTGAATAGGCATACCCATTGAAAGGTTTAGTTGCATATCAAAACTGTAGCCAGGTTTTTCACCCTGATTTTGATAAGGGGTATTGATAAAACTGTTTGCCGGATCTGAAGATGATGTTGCCTGGTTGGAATATCTCGGGCCAACAACCGTGGGGTAGACAAATTTATAAGTACCTCCATCCGGCACAAGCAATTCGGTATATTTGAGACAAATAGAGACCACATCGCCGGGCATAATATTCGCCACATTCATCTGGAACACATTTGGCCTGTCCTGCTCCAGGAGCGATGCCCTCCGGCCTTCAGTTTTTGCCGTTTCATATTCTTCTCTTGCTTTGTTTTTTTCTTCAATCTTTGCAACAATTTTTCTGCTTCCTATGGTCATCTCCATCGCATATACCGCTGCATTTATTGAAGCCGGAAAGGTATAGACCGCTTCCAGCGCTTTTTTGCCTTCATTTTTATAAACCTGTTTAACAGTTACATCGGCTATTACACCGGTGATATTCACGGTGGCCGAAGTACTTTTCAATGGCAGCCGGTCGGTGCTCACATCGTCGCTATATACCATAAAATAAGGTGAAAGCGTCTTATCCTTATCTGCAATATCCTGTGAAAAAGTTACAGATGTCAAGAAACTAAAGATCATTAATGCAGCAATCCTTTTCAGATTTAATGCAACCGTGTTTTTAAAATTCATTGTTTTCATGGTAATTTCTCCTGTATTAAGTTAATTTGAGGATGAAATTACAATTGCAAATACCTGTAATTTAGGCAAAACAATAAGTGTAAGGTGTTTTTTGATAACTGTAGGGAAAAAGAAATAACTGTAAAAACCCATCTCAACAATAAACAATATCTAAAATAACTGGCAGTCTTTGCTTAATTCGGGCGAAATACGTAATTTGCACGTATGATAAGGAAAACAACACTGCTAATAGCCTTTTTGGCCCAGGCCGGGTTACTGAGTGCGCAGAAGTTCAACTTTAAAAATTTCTCGGTGGGTGAAGGGCTCACACAATCTGAGATTTATGCCATTTGTGAAGATAAAGACGGACATCTCTGGCTTGGCACCAATGGTGGAGGTGTCATAAGGTACGATGGTTTCAGGTTTAAAGGTTACCGGGAAGAGGAAGGGCTTAAAAGCAATTTTGTAACTGCCCTTTCAATTGATCACATGGAAAATCTCTGGGTAGGCACAGATGCCGGATTGTGCAAATTCAATGGTACCGGCTTCGTCTACATTGACGATGAATCTGGCCCCCGCAATTCAAAGATAACGGCACTTCTGAAAGATTTTGAAAATAACCTCTGGATCGGCACCGCAGACAGTGGTATATATAAATACGACGGGACATGCTTCCGGCAACCCGGCATTTCTGCCCATCTCCCTGCAAAACAAGTTAACTGTCTTTTCGAAGACAGCCGCAGGAATATCTGGATTGGCACCAGCAGAGGTGCAGTGAAATATGCTAACCAGAACACTATTGTCTATTCAAGGAATGAAGGACTGCCATCAAACCTGGTTAACGATATAGCAGAAGATGACCACGGCAGTCTTTGGTTTGCCACCTCTAACAGCGGGGTAAGCTGTCTGAAAGATTCTGTTTTTATCAACTATAACCAGTACGACGGGTTGGGGAGCAACACTGTTTTTACTGTTTATAACGATCGTGCAGGGAGCATCTGGTTCGGGACTTCAAATGGCGTAACACGTTTTGACGGCTTACTGTTCAGGACTTTCGGAGAGCGATACGGTCTGGCAAATAATGTAGTGGTAAGCATCCATAAGGATTTTACAAACAATATGTGGTTCGGCACTTCAGGCGGGGGGTTAAGCAGGTTAGATAATGAACGCTTTGTTCATTACCTGGGTGAGAGCGACAGAATGGGTAAATCGGTGTATTCGGTTATTCAGTCCCCGAACGGAAACATGATATTCGGAACATCTTCAGGGGGAATAACAATCTTTAACGGAAGAAATTACAGACTTCTGAACAGGTATAACGGATTTACATCTTCAAAAGTAAGGGTTTTGCATTTTTCATCCGATTCATCACTATGGATAGGAACCGGGGATGAAGGAGCATTTAAATATAACAGGCAGGGATTCCGGCATTACCCGGCAAATAAAGGTTTGGTAAGTAATGCCATCACTGCCATTACTTCCGATACTGCAGGCAACATCTGGTTCGCAAGTCCCGACAGCGGTATCTGTATTTTAGATAAAAAAAACTCAGAATTTCATAAAATCAAAAATATTAAAGGTATTGCCGGTAACACGGTTTATTCGCTTGCTCCCGATCTGACCGGAAACATATGGGCAGGATATTCAAATGGCTCACTTGTAAAGCTTAGCTATGTTTGCAATGATTCACTCCCCGGTGAAATCTACTTTTCTGAGGTTGGTTTGGGAACGGTTAAAAACTCTATACGGACGGTTATTACAGACTGCATGAACAATGTAATTGCCGGTACTGCCGGTGGCGGTTTATATATTTACAACGGTAGTAAGTTTGTTCAGATAACCAGGAAAGACGGCTTGTCTTCTGATAACATCTACCTTCTTATTTTTGACAGCAACAAAAATCTTTGGGCAGGTTCTGAAATGGGTTTGGACAGGATAACCTTCGGGGAGGATTTTACGGTCGCAGAATTGAAACATTACGGCATCAACGAAGGTTTCAAAAGTGTTGAAGTATACCGGAACTCCTGCTGTATGGATAAAGAAGGTAATTTGTGGTTTGGTACCGTAAATGGCGCCACCATTTACAATCCGGCCGAAGACATACCGGTAAATATTCTGCCAAGGCTTTCCCTTACTGGTATTAAACTCTTTTTTGATGATATAAAGAACACCCCATATGCAGACACATTGACAGGCTTGTACCAGTTACCTTTGCACCTGGAACTGCCTCATAACAAAAACAGTCTTACATTTGAATTCACAGGTATTTACCACAGGAACCCGGGGGCAGTGCGTTACAAGATCATGCTCGAGGGCAGCGATAACAACTGGTCGCCACCGACCAACAGGCAGGAAGTTACTTATGCGGGGCTTATGCCCGGAGATTACACCTTTAAAGTAATTGCGTGCAACGAAGACGGCAGGTGGACTGTGCAACCGGTTACCTTCAGTTTTACAATTCTTGCCCCTTTCTGGCAGGCATGGTGGTTTCGTGTCCTTGTTATCCTGGTATTTTTACTAATTTTTTGGTTAATTGTATATTCAAGAATTCGCAAAATAAAGCTTAAGAACAAAATTGAGAATGAAAAACTGGAGATGGAGAAAAACATCATTGAACTTGAGCAGGAAGCAGCCAGGCTGCAGATGAACCCCCACTTCATTTTTAATTCACTTAACTCAATACAGGGTTTTATTTCCACCAGCGACACCTCACAAGCCAAACACTACCTGGCAAAATTTGCCCGCCTGATGCGCATGGTGCTTGAAAACTCAAGGGAAGAACTTATCCCTCTTGAAAACGAGGTCGAGATACTTGAAAACTACCTCAGGCTCGAAAAGCTGAACGCAAATGACAGGTTTGACTATACCATTAAAATTGATGATGAAATCAATAGTGATCAGGTTGAAATACCTCCCATGATGATACAGCCTTTTGTTGAGAATGCCATCATACATGGATTGAGAAAAAAAGAAGAAAAAGGGTTGGTTGAAATCTCTTTCAGGAGGGCAGGCCGGTGGCTGATGGTTGAAATTAAAGACAATGGGATCGGGAGGGCACAGTCCCAAATAAATAAGCCCTCTGCCGGAAAGCATAAATCAACCGGAATGAGCGTCACCGCCAAAAGACTTGAGCAGCTTGAAAAACAGTCAGGTTCAAAAACGGGTATTCAAATCACCGACCTAACCGATGACAATGGAGCAGCACGCGGAACAGCGGTAGAGCTTACCATCCCGGTTGAGGCCTGGATAACATAGCAGAAACATGTACAGGGCAGTAATCATAGACGACAATAATAATTCACGCGTAACCTTAATGCACGACCTGGAAAAGTATTGTCCACAGGTTAAAATAATAGGTGAAGCAGACAGCGTTGCCAGCGGTATCTCCATCATCGAAGACCGAAAACCTGATGTTGTCTTTCTTGACATCCAGATGAGCGATGGAACAGGTTTCGACATCCTGGAGCATTTTGGAAAAATAGACTTTCATGTGATTTTTACCACTGCGTTTGATTCATATGGCATTAAAGCAATTAAATTCAGCGCACTCGATTATTTGCTAAAACCTATTGATACAGAAGAGCTTGTTGATGCAGTAAAAAAGCTTGATAATTTTAAGGTTAAGGAAGATTTTAACGGCAGCATCAACCTGCTGCTTGAAAATATCAGAAATATTCAAACCACCGGTAAACGTATTGCCCTGAACAGTTCAGATAGAATTCACATGATCCAGGTCAGCGATATAATCCGTTGCGAATCACAGGGAAGTTACACTATATTTTATCTTACAAACAAAGAGCAGATTGTGGCAACCAGAAATCTTAAAGAGTATGAACAGTTACTGGAAGAGCATTCATTTATCAGGGTGCACCATTCGCATCTTATTAACTTCAATTATTTAAAAGAGTTTATTAAAAAAGATGGTGGTTATGCCATTATGAAAGATAACACACAGGTACCCGTGTCATTCAGAAAGCGTAACCACCTGCTTGAAATGTTAGAAGGTTGATATACAGGTAACTATTAGGATATTTATTTTAAAACAACTCATTAAAAGAACTGATATGAAAGAAAAAAGAAATAATCACCGGGCATGCAGGATTTCTGTTAAGTTTTCGCTTGCCATAATTTTTTTTATTGCTTCTGCAGCAAATGAAATATTTGCATCTGTACCGGGCCAAAATACAGACGATTCAACAAGATGCACCTGGATGGCCGACAATGGCAACGGTACGTTTACTAATCCACTGTTTTACGAAGAATTTTCAGACCCCGACCTGATAAGGGTGGGCGACGATTATTATATGACCGGTACCACCATGCACACCATGCCCGGGTTACCGGTTTTACATTCAAAAGACCTGGTGAACTGGAAACTCATAAGTTATGCCATTGAACGGTTAGACCTCGGCCCTGAACTGAGGCTTGAAAATGGCCTTGATTTTTACGGGCAGGGTATATGGGCGCCCTGTATCCGTTACCATAACGACACTTTTTATATTTTTTCAAATGTAAACAGGTACGGAACACAGGTGTTCTCTGCTTCAAATCCGGCAGGGCTATGGAAACACCGCACAATGAGGGCACGGTTACACGATGTAACTGTTCTTTTCGATGATGACGGAAAAATATACGCTGTATGGGGCTACGATGAAGTAAAAATGGTGCAGCTCACCCCCGACCTGATGGATGTGGTGCCAGGCACCGAAAAAGTTATTATTGAGAAAGGAAGCGGTGCCGGTGAAGGCAGTCATATATACAAGATTAACGGGAAATATTATATTACCAACACCAATTACGACCCTGTTTGTTACCAGGTATGCCTGCGCGCCGATAATCCCTACGGACCTTATGAGGTAAATGTAATGAGTGCGGAAGAAAATTTTGGCGAAGCCCAGCGGCTAAGGGTTTACAATACCCGGCAGGGTCCGCCATTTGAAATTATCAGGTTTCCCGAAAACTTTGTCGGCTGCATCCCCATGCACCAGGGTGGAATTGTTCAGGTACAGTCGGGTGAGTGGTGGGGCTGGTCTATGCTCGATTACAATTCTGTTGGAAGGGTTGTGGGAATTTCGCCTGTTACCTGGAAAGAAGGATGGCCTTATTTTGGGCTGCCCGGTAACCTTACACGTACGCCCCGCACCTGGGTAAAGCCGAATACAGGATACACCTCAATGCCTTCGGCGCCATTTGAAAGAAACGATGATTTCAGCGGCCCCCAGCTAAAAAATGTATGGCAATGGAACCATGTCCCTGTTGAATCGAAGTGGTCGCTTACTGAACGAAAAGGATACCTGCGTTTGCATTCATTGCCCTCTGAAACATTCTGGCACGCCAGGAATTCGCTTACCCAAAGAGGGATTGGCCCGGAGTCGTATGCCACCACCCAACTTGATATATCTAACCTGCAGCACGGAGATATTGCCGGACTGGCACTTCTGAACCTTCCGTATGCATGGATTGGGATCGTGAAAAATGAACAGGGGCATACGCTTCAGTTCTATAATCAACAGGAACAGAAAAAAATAGATGTTGAAACCGATAAAGAAATTGTATGGTTAAGGGCTTATTGCAATTTCGATACAGATATCGGCAGGTTGGCCTATAGTTTCGACGGCACCACCTTTCATGAAACGGGAGGTGATATTATCCTGCCATATCAGCTAAGGACCTTCCAGGGTGTGCGATATGCACTTTTTAATTTCAATACGCTCGGTAAAGAAGGAGGTTACGCAGATTTCAACAGTTTTGATTTAACAGAACCCCGCTGTAAAGCCTTAACCCGTCCAATACCTTACAACAAGGTGATTACATTGCGAAGCTTGGCCGACAGCACCATACTGGTAAACTGGAGAAACCATGTTCGTCCGGTAGAAGCCAACAGCAGGTTTGCAGAAGGCAAAGCCGCTCACTTCAGGATAATTGACAGGGGTAACGGGCGTGTAGCATTGCAGTCGTTGTTGAATAACGGGTATGTTACTGTAAAGGGTAACGGAGGACTTGCCGAGGTGAGAATTGAGGCCGTTGAAAAAGACGATGCCTCTGTTTTTCAGTGGCAGGATATGCTTAAAGGCGATTTAATGCTGATGTCATTGTATACCCACAGGTACCTTTTTGCCGATCCTTTTGCCCGCAGCCTTTGCTCGGCAGATGCACAGGGGGCAAGACCAGACAGGAAAGGAGGAGCTTGCTTTGCATGGGAAATCGCAGATGAGTGAACCCTTTTGAAATGACAAGAGGCTGTCTTAAAAGTCTACCTCTTGTCATCCTGAGAGAAGCGAAGTATCTCTATTGCATTGATATTTAGATTCTTCACTTCGTTCAGAATGACAAAACGGAACGAAAAGCCGACTTTTTATACAGACTCTTGTCATTATGCCTGTGCGGTAGGTCCCCCGAAATTCATCGGTATAACGGGCCCTCCCGAACCTTCTACATTTTTAATGGCGCCATGTGCAGCTTCAAATTTTGCTATATTGTCTTTTAAGGCAAACAGCAATCTCTTGGCATGTTCTGGCGTAAGAATGATCCTTGATTTAACCTCGGCTTTTGGCACCCCGGGCATTATCCGCACAAAATCAAGCACAAATTCAGCCGTTGAGTGTGTGATAATAGCAAGGTTTGAATAGGTCCCCTGCGCTACATCTTCTTTCAGCTCGATGTTAATCTGGTTTACATTCTTTTTTTCGTCCATAATGCTTTTATTAATTTTCTACTTCTGCATCTTCGGTTTTTCCTTCCATTACAGAATCAAATTCATCCTTTGAACCTACAATAAGGCTATTGAACCTACGGCTTCCAGTACCTGCAGGTATCAGGTGGCCGACAATCACATTTTCCTTCAGTCCTTCAAGGTAGTCAACCTTGCCATAGATGGCGGCTTCATTAAGCACCTTGGTGGTTTCCTGGAAAGAAGCTGCTGACATAAAGCTCTGGGTCTGAAGCGCTGCCCTGGTAATACCCTGAAGTATCTGTTGCGAGGTGGCAGGAATGGCATCCCTGGCCTGAACAGGTTTCAGGTCTTTGCGCTTAAGTATTGAATTCTCATCGCGAAGCTTCCTGGCCGTAATGATCTGTCCTGGCTTCAGGGTCTGACAATCGCCGGCATCGGTAACCACTTTCTTACCGAAAATCCAGTCATTCTCATCCATAAACTCCCATTTATCAACAATCTGTCTTTCAAGGAACTTAGTGTCACCCGGGTCAATTATCTCAACTTTACGCATCATCTGCCGCACGATTACTTCGAAGTGTTTGTCGTTAATTTTAACACCCTGAAGCCTGTAAACTTCCTGAACTTCGTTTACAATATACTCCTGAACCTTTGTAGGCCCTTTGATAGCGAGAATATCAGATGGGGTGATAGCTCCGTCAGACAAGGCAGTACCGGCTTTTACATAATCGTTTTCCTGCACCAGTATCTGTTTTGACAGCGGAACAAGATATTTTTTAACCTGACCAGCCTTGCTTGTCACAATAATTTCCCTGTTACCTCTTTTTACCTTGCCGAATGAAACCTCTCCGTCAATTTCAGAAACCACTGCAGGGTTGGACGGGTTACGAGCTTCAAAAAGTTCGGTCACACGGGGAAGACCACCGGTGATGTCGCCCGACTTACCAACAGCACGCGGGATTTTAACAAGAATATCACCAGATTTCACCATATCTCCTTCGTTTACAGAAATATGCGAACCTACCGGAAGGTTGTATGATTTAATTACTTCATCTTTATTGTTAAGGATACGGACACCCGGGTTCTTGGATTTATCCCTCGTTTCGATGATTACTTTTTCACGGTAACCCGTTACTTCATCAGATTCTTCTTTGTAAGTAATCCCTTCAATAACATGTTCAAACGATATTTTACCCGGAAGCTCAGAAATAATTACAGCGTTGTATGGGTCCCATTCGCAAATAAGTGTACCTTTTTTCACCTGGTCGCCGCTCTTCACGTAAAGTTTGGCGCCATAAGGTATGTTATTTGTAGTAAGCGAAATGCCTGTGTTTTTGTCAATTATCCTCAATTCGGCAAGCCGGCCTATCACAATGTTAACCTTTTTACCGTCATCTTCGGTTTTTTCTACTGTTCTTAGTTCCTCAATCTCGGCAATACCATCGTATTTTGTAATAATGCTCGATTCAGAAGTGATGTTTGAAGCAGTACCCCCAACGTGGAATGTACGCAGTGTAAGCTGTGTACCCGGTTCACCGATGGACTGTGCAGCGATAACACCTACAGCTTCGCCGTTTTGAACCATGCGGCTGGTGGCGAGGTTACGCCCGTAACATTTTGCACACACGCCTTTTTTAGACTCACAGGTCAATACCGATCTTATTTCTACCTGCTCTATCGGCGAATCTTCAATAATACGTGCAATTTCTTCGGTGATTTCATCACCTGAAGCTACGATAAGTTCACCTGTTAAAGGATGGTATACTTCGTGGACAGCAGTACGGCCAAGAATTCTTTCGTAAAGTGTTTCCACTGTTTCTTCCTGGTTTTTAATGGCCGTTGCAACCAAACCCCTTAATGTACCGCAATCTTCCTCGGTAATAATCACATCTTGTGATACATCAACCAAGCGGCGGGTAAGATACCCGGCATCGGCTGTTTTAAGGGCAGTGTCGGCCAAACCTTTTCTTGCACCGTGGGTAGATATGAAGTATTCAAGTACCGACAATCCCTCTTTAAAGTTTGAAAGAATGGGATTTTCGATAATTTCCGAACCTGTAGAACCTGATTTTTGGGGTTTTGCCATCAGTCCCCTCATGCCTGAGAGCTGCCTGATCTGTTCTTTCGAACCCCTTGCACCAGAGTCGAGCATCATATATACCGGATTGAACCCCTGGTTGTCGTATGTCAGCTTATTCAAAAGGTTCTGAGTGATTTTGGCATTGGTATGGGTCCAAATATCAATAATCTGGTTGTACCTTTCGTTGTTGGTAATATACCCCATATTGTAGTTATTCAATACCTCATCTACCTGTGCATAACCTTCTGCAACAAGGTCTTCTTTTTCATCGGGTACAATCACATCATCAAGATTGAAGGAGAGACCTCCTTTAAATGCCATCTTGTAACCCATGTCTTTTATATCATCGAGGAACTTGGCACAATCAGCGGTACCTGTTTTTTTAAGCACTTCGCCAATAATATCTCGTAACGACCTCCTGGTAAGCAGTTCATTGATGAAACCAATTTCTTTGGGGACTACTTCATTAAAGAGTACACGACCCACTGTGGTTTCAATGATTTTATTAACCTGTTTTCCGTCTTCAACAACTGCTACTTTTACTTTTATAATGGCATGAAGGTCAACTTTTCCCTCGTTATAGGCAATATTTATCTCTTCGGGGGAATAGAAAACCGAATTTTCCCCTTTTACAGGCCTTTCAGGAGTACTTTTTCTGGCCTTGGTCATATAATACAAACCAAGTACCATGTCCTGTGAAGGAACGCTGATAGGAGCGCCATTAGCCGGGTTTAAGATATTATGCGAAGCAAGCATAAGTATCTGGGCTTCAAGAATAGCCGCATTGCTAAGAGGCAGGTGCACGGCCATCTGGTCGCCATCAAAGTCAGCATTAAAAGCTGTACATACCAATGGATGCAGTTGAATAGCTTTACCCTCGATTAGTTTAGGCTGAAATGCCTGTATACCCAACCGGTGCAAAGTAGGTGCGCGGTTGAGCAATACGGGATGGCCTTTAAGTACGTTTTCAAGAATATCCCATACAACCGGGTCTTTACGATCAACTATTTTTTTGGCAGACTTTACTGTTTTTACGATACCTCTCTCAATAAGTTTCCTGATAATGAAAGGCTTATAAAGTTCAGCGGCCATTTCTTTGGGCAGTCCGCATTCGTGAAGTTGCAATTCAGGTCCGACAACAATTACTGAACGGGCAGAATAGTCAACCCTTTTACCAAGGAGGTTCTGACGGAACCTTCCCTGTTTGCCTTTCAGGCTGTCGCTAAGTGATTTAAGAGGTCTGTTGGCATCGGTCTTTACAGCATTTGCTTTTCTTGAGTTATCGAATAATGAATCAACCGCTTCCTGGAGCATACGCTTTTCGTTGCGCAGAATAACTTCAGGCGCTTTAATTTCGATAAGCCTTTTAAGCCTGTTATTGCGGATTATAACCCTGCGGTACAGGTCGTTAAGGTCTGAAGTGGCAAAACGCCCTCCATCGAGCGGCACCAGTGGTCTAAGCTCGGGAGGAATAACCGGAACAACTTTCACGATCATCCATTCGGGCCGGTTTACACCTTTTGATGCCCTGAACGCTTCAACAACCTGAAGTCTTTTAAGGGCTTCGTTTTTACGTTGCTGCGAGGTTTCGGTGCTTGCCTTATGACGAAGTTCGTAAGAAAGGTTGTCGAGGTCAAGTCTTTCCAGCAACTGGTATAGTGCTTCGGCACCCATATTGGCAACAAACTTATCAGGGTGCTTATCATCAAGTAATTGGTTTTCTTTGGGTAAAGATTCAATTATCTCGAGGTATTCTTCTTCCGAAAGGTAATCGAGGTAATTGATGCCATCGGCCTTTTTAATACCGGGATTAATTACCACAAAACGCTCGTAATAAATAATAGAGTCGAGCTTTTTTGAAGGCAACCCGAGCAAATAGCCTATTTTATTCGGCATAGACCTGAAATACCATATATGTGCAACCGGCACCACCAGTGAAATATGGCCCATACGTTCACGGCGTACCTTTTTCTCGGTAACTTCTACACCGCAACGGTCGCAGACAATACCTTTGTACCTGATTCTTTTGTATTTGCCGCAGTGACATTCATAATCCTTCACAGGCCCGAAAATCCTTTCGCAGAATAATCCGTCCCTTTCGGGTTTATATGTCCGGTAATTAATGGTTTCAGGTTTTAATACTTCGCCGCTTGAACGCTCGAGTATTTCCTCCGGTGAGGCCAAACCAATAGATATTTTTGTAAAATTTGATTTTACCTTGTTATCTCTTCTTAATGACATAGTTGTATAATGTCTGTTAAATTAAAAATAGTATCACTAAAATAACCCTGCAACGAATATACTAAAGCAGGTTGATGCTCAATCCCAGGCCTCTTAATTCGTGTAACAATACATTAAGAGATTCGGGTATCCCGGGCTGTGGCATAGGTTCACCTTTTACAATTGACTCATATGCCTTAGCCCTGCCTATTACATCATCAGACTTAACAGTAAGGATTTCCTGAAGGATATGGGCTGCGCCAAAGGCTTCAAGCGCCCAAACTTCCATCTCACCAAACCGCTGACCGCCAAACTGTGCTTTACCGCCAAGAGGTTGCTGTGTAATAAGTGAATAGGGACCGATGGAACGGGCATGCATTTTATCGTCAACCATATGGCCAAGTTTAAGCATGTAAATGATACCCACTGTTGCCGGCTGGTCGAACCTTTCGCCGGTACCTCCGTCATACAGGTAGGTCTTTCCATATTTGGGAAGCTTAGCTTTGCTGGTATACTCGGTTATCTGGTCAATAGAGGCACCATCGAAAATCGGGGTGGCAAATTTTAACCCTAACTCAATACCAGCCCAGCCGAGCACGGTTTCATAGATCTGCCCGAGGTTCATACGCGATGGCACACCAAGCGGGTTGAGCACGATGTCTACAGGAGTGCCGTCTTCAAGGAAAGGCATATCCTCGTAACGAACGATTTTTGAGATGATACCTTTATTCCCGTGGCGACCGGCCATCTTATCACCGACCTTTACTTTTCGTTTTTGTGCTACATATACTTTAGCAAGTTGCACGATACCAGCCGGTAATTCGTCCCCGATGGTAATATTATATTTCTTCCTCTTATAGATTGCATCATACTCCTTGTATTTGATGATGTAATTGTATATGAGGGCAGTAATCTGGTCATTTTTATCTTTATCCGTTGTCCATTTGTTGGGATTGATATTCATATAATCAATCTCCTGCAGGATTTTCTGGGTGAATTTGGCACCCTTGGTTACAATTTCGGAGTTATAATAATCCTTTACCCCCTGAGAAGTTTTGCCATTTACAAGAATGAAAAGTTTATCTATCAGTTTTCCTTTTAGTTCCTGTGTATTTCGGGCAAATTCTTCTTCTATTTTATCGAGTATGGGTTTTGTTGAAGTCTTAACCTTGCGGTCTTTAATAGACCTTGAGAAAAGCTTCTTGTCAATAACCACACCCTGCAATGATGGTGGTGCTTTCAAAGATGCATCTTTCACATCGCCTGCCTTGTCGCCGAAGATGGCCCTTAGCAGTTTTTCTTCAGGTGAAGGGTCTGATTCACCCTTGGGGGTAATTTTTCCGATGAGGATATCACCCGGGTTTACCTCTGCACCAATCCTGATAAGTCCGTTTTCATCAAGGTTTTTCGTAGCTTCTTCGCTGACATTCGGAATGTCTGAAGTAAGCTCTTCAAGGCCTCGCTTGGTATCCCTCACTTCGAGCATATATTCGTCTATATGGATAGAAGTAAAAAGATCTTCGCGCACCGCCCTTTCTGAAATAACGATAGCATCTTCAAAATTGAAACCTTTCCAGGGCATGAAAGCCACCTTAAGGTTCCTTCCGAGGGCAAGTTCACCGCCGCGTGTTGCATAACCTTCGGTGAGGATATCGCCTTTAGTAACCTTCTGGCCTTTCTTCACGATAGGCCTTAGGTTGATACATGTATTCTGGTTTGTTTTTTTAAATTTCGAAAGTTTATATCTCTTGGTATCACCGTCGAAGTTGATGAATCTTTCTTCTTCGGTCATGGCATACCTCACGACTATTTCGTTGGCATCAACATATTCAATTACCCCATCGGCTTCGGCAACTACCTGCAGCCGTGAATCCTGCACAACACCGCCTTCAATACCTGTACCTACAACCGGGGCTTCGGGATGGATTAACGGTACTGCCTGGCGCATCATGTTAGAACCCATGAGCGCACGGTTTGCATCGTCATGCTCAAGAAAAGGAATAAGCGATGCTGCAATAGAAGCTATCTGGTTGGGTGCAACGTCCATGAGTTCAACAGCCGGGGCATCTGCCAGCGGGAAGTCACCGTTAAATCTTGCTTTTACCCTGGGGTTAACAAAATTACCGCTGTCTTTTATCGGAGCATTGGCCTGTGCAATCACCTTTGATTCTTCCTCCTCCGCGCTTAAGAAGACAACTCCTTCAGATGACAGGTCAACCTGGGCTTCCTGAACTTTTCTGTAAGGTGTTTCGATAAATCCCAGATCGTTAATCTTGGCATAAACACAAAGTGAGGAAATAAGACCGATGTTTGGCCCTTCAGGTGTTTCAATAGGACACAATCTGCCATAATGCGTATAATGCACGTCACGTACCTCAAAACCGGCCCTTTCCCTTGAAAGGCCTCCGGGCCCGAGGGCCGACATCCTTCTTTTGTGGGTAAGTTCGGCCAGCGGGTTTGTCTGGTCCATGAACTGTGAAAGCTGGTTGGTACCAAAGAACGAATTGATAACAGATGACAGCGCCTTTGAATTGATAAGGTCAATAGGTGTGAACACCTCGTTATCGCGAACGTTCATTCTTTCACGAATAGTTCTTGCCATCCTGGCAAGGCCTACACCAAACTGGTTTGCCAACTGTTCACCGACGGTCCTTACCCTACGGTTGCTCAGGTGGTCAATGTCATCAACATCGGTTTTCGAGTTGATCAGTTCAATAAGGTATTTAATAATCTTTATGATATCTTCTTTGGTAAGTACCTTGGTATCCATAGCGGTTTCCAGTCCAAGTTTCCTGTTGATCCTGAAACGTCCCACTTCACCGAGGTCGTACCTTTTATCCGAGAAGAACAGTTTGTCAATTACATCACGGGCTGTGGCCTCATCGGGCGGTTCCGAATTACGTAATTGCCTGTAAATATGCAATACTGCTTCTTTCTCTGAGTTACACGGGTCTTTTTGAAGCGTGTTGTAGATTATTTCAAAATCGGCCTGATTTTGTGATTCTTTGTGAAGCAGAATTGATTTTGCACCTGAATCAATAATTTCATCTACATGTTCATTCTCGAGAATTGTTTCCCTGTCAATAATCACTTCGTTTCTTTCAATAGAAACAACCTCACCGGTATCTTCATCAACAAAGTCCTCTACCCAGGATTTAAGAACACGGGCAGCCAGTTTGCGGCCAACGAGTTTTTTAAGGGCTGTTTTAGACACCTTAATTTCATCGGCAAGGTCAAAAATTTCAAGAATATCTTTATCGCTTTCGTAGCCTATGGCACGCAGAAGAGTGGTAACAGGCAGTTTTTTCTTGCGGTCGATATAAGCGTACATCACGTTGTTTATATCGGTGGCAAATTCAATCCACGATCCTTTGAAAGGGATGATCCTGGCAGAATATAATTTGGTGCCGTTGGCATGAAGGCTTTGACCGAAAAATACGCCGGGGGAGCGGTGCAACTGTGATACTACAACACGCTCTGCACCATTGATAACAAACAGCCCCCTTTCGGTCATGTATGGAATTGTGCCAAGGTACACCTCCTGGATCACCGTGTCGAAATCTTCGTGTTCGGGATCGGTGCAATAAAGTTTTAGTTTTGCTTTGAGGGGCACGCTGTATGTTAACCCTCTTTCAATGCACTCTTCGATAGAGTATCGCGGAGGGTCGAGCTGATAATCAAGAAATTCAAGAATGAAATTGTTGCGGGTATCGGTAATGGGAAAATTGTCGTTAAACACCTTGAACAATCCTTCTTTTTTCCTGTCTTCGGGAGAAGTATTCAGCTGAAAAAATTCTTTGAATGATTTTAGTTGCACTTCCAGAAAATCGGGGTATTGCAACTTGCTTTTTGATGAAGAAAAGCTTATACGCTCGGAATTATTATTTATTGACATTACCTAAAAAATTAAGTCGAACTTTAACAAATATAAATGACGAAAAGGTTTAATCCCGACAAGTCGGGATTAAACCTATTATACCGTGTATGCAGGTATCGTTATTTAAGTTCAACTTCTGCTCCTGCTTCTTCCAATTGTGATTTTAATGCTTCGGCTTCGTCTTTAGAAACGCCTTCTTTTACTGCTGCTGGAGCAGAGTCTACCACTGCTTTAGCTTCTTTTAAGCCAAGACCGGTAAGGTCTTTAACAAGCTTAACTATTTGAAGTTTCTGGCCACCCGGTGATTTAAGAATAACATCGAAGGAAGTTTTTTCTTCGGCAGCGCTTCCGCCATCACCACCGCTTGCAGGGCCAGCTATTGCAACTGCTGCTGCTGCGGGTTCAATTCCGTACTCATCTTTCAATATCTGAGCTAATTCGTTTACTTCTTTAACAGTTAAGTTTACCAATTGTTCTGCAAATGCTTTTAAATCTGCCATTTTATTATTTATTTAAAATAGTTTATTAATTATTCTTTTTCCGACAAAGTTTTTACAATACCAGCCAGTTTTGTTTTTCCCGACTGTAATGCAGAAAGCACGTTTCTGGCAGGCGACTGCAACAAGGCAATCACATCACCGATCAGTTCTTCCTTAGTCTTAATACTTGCAAGCGCATCGAGCTGATTATCACCAATATAAATTGATTCTTCAACATATGCTGCTTTAAGTACAGGTTTATCATTAGTTCTTCTGAATTCTTTAATGAGCTTTGCCGGCAGGCTGCTCGATTCAGAAAACATAATGGATGTAGAATTCTTCAATGTATCGTACAACTCTTCAAAGTTTTCGCTACATTTCTCTAAAGCCTTTCTTAAAAGAGTATTCTTTACAACAACCAGCCTGATATCCCTTTCAAAACATTTCCTGCGCAATTGCGAAGTTACTTCTGCATTCAGATTTGAAATATCTGCAAGATAGAAGTGTTTTGAATTATTGATAGATTCAGTCAGACCGTTGATAATCTTGTCTTTATCTTCTCTTTTCATAATAAAAAGTCGTTACTTTAAGTAATTTTACTCGTCGACAAATTTTGAATCGACTTTTATTCCCGGGCTCATGGTACTTGAAATATAGATACTTTTTAGATATGTACCTTTAGTAGATGTCGGTTTCAGCTTGATAAGCATGTGAATGAATTCCCTTGCATTATCAGCTATTTTATCGGCAGTAAACGATGCTTTCCCGATAGAGGTATGCACAATACCGAATTTGTCTACCTTGAAATCTATTTTACCTGCTTTGACATCTTTAACAGCTTTGCCAATGTCCATTGTAACGGTACCACTTTTCGGGTTGGGCATAAGCCCGCGGGGACCAAGAACGCGTCCCAGTTTTCCGATTTTGGCCATTACAGAAGGCATTGTAATGATCACGTCTATGTCGGTCCATCCGTTTTGGATTTTCTCGATGTAATCATCCAGTCCCACAAAATTTGCTCCGGCTTCTTTAGCTTCCTCTTCTTTGTCAGGAGTGCAAAGCACCAGTACGCGGATTTCTTTACCTGTACCGTGTGGCAGTGTCACCACGCCCCTGACCATTTGATTAGCTTTTCTTGGATCAACGCCCAGGCGGACATCAATATCTACCGAGGCATCGAATTTGGTGGTTGTCACCTCTTTCAGCAATGCCGCGGCCTCAGACATTTTGTATTGTCTTGCCTGTTCGATTTTCTCCAAAGCCTTTTTCCTATTCTTTGATAGTCTCGCCATTTTAACTTAGGAATATTAAATTTGTTATTTAGTTGTCGGGAATTCGCCTTTAACGGTTATCCCCATACTTCTGGCAGTACCTGCTACCATCTTCATAGCCGATTCAACGGTAAATGCATTTAAATCGGACATTTTCTCCTGTGCAATGGTCCTTACCTGGTCCCAGGTCACCGCGGCTACCTTTACCCTGTTAGGTTCTGCTGAACCTGATTTGGTTTTGGTAGCTTCAAGCAACTGAACAGCAACCGGCGGTGATTTTACAATAAAGTCGAAAGACTTGTCTATGTAAACTGTAATCACAACCGGAAGTAACTTTCCAGCTTTATCCTGGGTACGTGCATTGAACTGTTTGCAAAATTCCATGATATTCACACCTTTTGCACCCAGTGCAGGACCTACAGGAGGAGAAGGATTTGCAGCACCACCTCTGATCTGCAACTTAATTAATCCTGCTACTTCTTTAGCCATAATTATTAAATTTCCAAATTATTGATTGAAATGCACGCTTAGTTGATGATTACTCAGGAAGCATTATGGATTTTCGCAATCACCTCAGACGTGTATATTTTTGTTGTTATACTATTCTTTTTCAACCTGCATAAAGCTAAGTTCCAGCGGGGTTTTACGCCCGAAGATCTTAACCATTACCTTAAGTTTTTTCTTTTCTTCATTAACCTCTTCAATAACCCCTGTGAAACTGTTAAATGGCCCGTCAATTACTTTCACCGATTCTCCGACAAAAAACGGAACATTGATTTCTTCATCTCCTTCGGCCAGTTCGTCAACTTTTCCCAGTATGCGTTTCACTTCAGAAAGCCTTAACGGGGTGGGCAGTTCATCACCTTTTGCCCCCAGAAAACCTATAACATTAGTGATATTTTTAAGTATATGGGGAATTTCACCTACAAGCGCAGCTTCAATAAGTACGTATCCGGGAAAGTAATTTCTTTCTTTGCTGATTTTCTTTCCGTTACGTATCTGATAAACTTTCTCTGTTGGTATTAAAACCTGTGAAATGTAGTCCTGAAGGTTAAGCCGGGATATTTCGCTTTCGATATATTCCTTTACCTTTTTCTCTTTTCCCCCTATCGCCCTGAGGACATACCATTTTTTGC
>JAFGPL010000166.1 GCA_016936215.1 Bacteroidales bacterium | reverse complement strand
CGGCGCCATCGTTTTTAAATCAAGATTTCTTAATTTGAGGCTAATAGTAAGGAATTATTTGTTATTTGTCAATATTTTTTTCAGTGGATTTGATAAATTCATTTTTTACTCCAGGGCAAGGACAAATTGATTGACAACAGTTTGTAAGAACTTTTTCAATTGGGTAAAAGTGCGTACCGCGACGGTGGAAAGCAATATTTGGAAGATTGTAGCGATTTTATAGTAGACGAATCCGGTTAATTCCCAGAGATTTGGTTTAGCAATTGTTCTGATCATATTTTTGGTCAGTAATCGTTAATACAATGAGAGGGTTTCAATATAGAGTAAATACACAGCCTGCTCACGATATTGGAGGGCTGGCAGGATGGCGATTGCTATCATCATCGTTTGCAGACGATCACATTATTTATCATTCACTTATCAACTAACTCCATCGGGTTCACCAAAACTCACGACGGAGAGTCTCAGGTGCAGACGTCACAACCATTTTCATGGGGTAGTCAGATTCTGAAGATTCGAAATAAAATCCTTGGCAAATGTTAAAATAACCATTAATATTTCTGCAGATATATGGGTTTGGTAATACGGTACTCTGTTTTTACTGCTTTTTGGAATTGAAAATTTGAATCTGCCGGTCAAACGCCCGGTGGAAAACCAGGCAGATGACTGGCTCCTGACGGGCTTGAGACCTAAATGAAAGCGGATTTCGCCTGTTTTCAATAATTAAAGATGTTTGAACCATTTTAAACCCAACTGAAAAGAGGTCATAGCAATGAGAAACATGAAATTTATATTAAGCGTGAATTTTGTATGTCTATTATTTTTGATAATTCCTTCCTGTAACCCTGAGGACCAGGTTACTAACAGCGAATCTTACCCTGCTCTCAAAATCAAGACCAATCAGCCCCCCACGATAGTTGCATTTGAATCTACTGCTGACACAGTGTCAATCTGTGGCACACTGGATTTTACCTGTCATGCTCAGGATCCTGATAGTGATTTACTTTATTATGAGTGGGCTTCGTTTAAAATCACCAATGAATCAAGTGAAGATGATTATGATGTTTTCTATAACTTGAATCGCGGAGAATTTATCAGGGGAGGAGAAGCTGCCATCTGGCAACCGGGGAAACTCGATGGTAAATATCTGATAATATGCAATGTTCATGATAAAGCCGGATATGAAGTGGATACCAGCAAGACCGTGAATGTTACTTTAGTGGGGTGTTTATCAGCAATGACTGAATACCTTACTTATACCATTACTGATAACCTTCCCAATAGCAATTTACTTTTCAATCCATATAATCGTTTATGGTTCAATGTCCGAAATTACAAATATGAACAGATTATACTAGAGGGAGATGCTCAAATTGAGCCGCATGTTGAGAATAAAATAGATGATAAGTGGGAATTATACTATCGAGCAACTGGTTTTAGTATGGAAGAAGGACCACCGGAAATGATTTTTGGTGAAGTTTTTAAAAGTATCTGGATGGTTCCTTCAAAACCGGGACAGTATAGATTATTTATTCTTTTTAATACCGGACATTATTGGGAGCCATTAACCGATACTCTTTATTCTAATGAATTTGAAGTGATTGAGTAGCTAAGTTATGAAAATGGAAAAATTTTCAAGAGTCATTATTTTATTACTTTTATTTTTCGACTTATCGGCAATAGGATAAGATATACTTGATAACATTTCACAATCCGATTCTGCCTATTATTGTTCTTTCTTTCCAATGCATGTTGGGGATAGATGGGTATATAAAGTTGATCCCAGCAATGGCAGTGGTTGGAATTATTATGAGATCGTGATGAATACAGTTGATGGTCTAAATCGTCATTGGTACGGTAGGAAATCTGGAAGTTCAAGTAATCTAGGGTTTTATATGATTACTGATTCTTTTAAGGTCGTATACCGAGCACCAGATTCAATTACTACAACTATTTTGTATAAACTTAATGCTAAAACCGGTGACAAGTGGCTTATATATGGTAACTATGAACAAGGTATAATCTTTGAGGTTGATACCATCTATGATTATGGAAATGATATAAAAGTTATGAAAATTAATGAGTGTAACTGGAATAACTACGAAAAGACTCTATGGTCATCGACAAGTTTTCTTAAAACTGGATTAGGTCTGGTCGAAATATGGTAGGAATGTGGACCGCCTGAATATCTTGTCGGAGTAACAATTGACGGTGTTGTTTATGGTAATCCATCTGAAAGAGAACAGAACGAATTTACTATAGCGTATTATTTCAATCTATATCAGAATTATCTCAATACGATATTAAACAATGTCGAGAGAATAAACGAAATAATATGTTAGCCAAGGTTATGTATCAACCGGTTTATATTTCACTAAATTCCTAATATAATCAATTAACAGAGGTCGTCAAGTGCATGATAACAGAATAATTAATTGCCAGCGAGCTGACAAACAGCACATTGGTGTAAACAGATATTCGGCTATTCTGATAAAAATATTGATATATACTCTGTTATGTCAAAATCTTCTTGCCAAAAGCGGCTGGGTTGTGCAAAATCCGTTCCCTACGGAAAGCTGGCTTTTAACAGTTGAGCCGGTAACAAATAATAAAGTATTTATCGGCGGACTAGGAGGGACGCTTTTAAAAACAACAAACTCTGGACAAACATGGGATGTTCAAAAATTTAATGATCTTACAAATATCCGCAGCATAAGTTTTAAGGATTCTTTAAACGGCTGGTTAGTTGACGGCAAGCGTGTTTATAAAACCGACAACGGCGGTGACAGCTGGATTAAAGTTGACATTGAAACCGATACATCTACGTATTCTATTCACGATATTTTTTACTTTGACAGTATCCTTTACCTTATTTTGCCCCCTCTTTCCGCTTATGCTGGTGATGAAAATTATGTAAAAAGTGTGATAATAAAAAGCATAGATGGAGGAGATACCTGGCAACAATTAGAACAAGAAATAAAAGGAAAAATTCGTTGTGAATTTTTTCTAAATGACAGCGTGGGGTTTCTCGGCGTCAGTCAAATTGATAGCTATTTCTATAAGACAAACAACGGCGGGAAGACATGGAAAAAAAAGAATTTCCCAGGATACCTTGGTGCAACACCGGGCATATTTTTTCTTGATGAGAATTTGGGTTTTATAGGTCAATATAAAACAACGGACGGCGGTGAAACATGGGATAATATATTTACCGATGGAGATGTTAACGATATCTATTTTACTGATCTTTTTCACGGCTGGGTAATAACCGGTGAAAGGATACTGCAAACAGTTAACGGCGGATTGTCTTGGGAGGAAGTCAGTCAGCAGGGAACACATCATTTAACAGATATAAACTTTTCTCCAAACGGAACAGGATGGATTGTGGGCTGGGCTTGTAATATATTCCGCAAGGAATCGGGAAATAATAATTGGCAGTCTCTTAGTAAAGGTACAAGAAATAGTCTCCGTGACGTGTATTTTGTAGATGAATACAACGGTTGGTCAGTAGGAGAGAGTGGCTGTATTTTGCATACCTCAAACGGAGGAGACACATGGGAAACGCAGCTATCTCCGGCGGATAGCACATTATTTAAAGTAAAATTCTTAAACAAATTTGAAGGCTGGATAGCGGGTTACGGTATCCTTTTGCATACAAGTGATGGGGGAAATAACTGGGAGCTCCGAAACGATCTTCATTGGTGGTTTGTTGATATCGACTTCTTTGACGATAAGAACGGGTTATTATTAGAACGTTCCGGCGCGGTGTTTAGAACCACTGACGGAGGCATAAACTGGCAGCTTGTTAACAACGAACCTTTAACTAAACATTTGACTTGTGTTGCAATAGTAAATAAGAATGAAGCCTGGATAGGTGGATGGCAGGGATTAGGGTATACTAATGATAAGGGAGCTACAATACAATGGTATAATTATCCTAATCTCTATTTAGTAGAAGACATTCAATTTGTTGATAATAGTACCGGTTTCCTGTGTAATGACTTTGGTGATTTTTGGAGTACAACTGATGGAGGCTTGACATGGCAAAAGTTCCCAAGAGGACCAGGATTACATGCTGAAGTAGATGAATTTTATGCACTTAGTGTGGATACGGTGTGGTTATATTTAGGGCTTGAGGAGGCTTCGATAAAACAAATTGTTGTTAACCAAACTATAGAAGTAACCGCCAGTCCTTCTTTTTGGTTTTGGCAAATCCATTCCGTTTTTTTTATAAATGAAAATACGGGTTGGGCTGTTGGCGATGGGGGTACTATCTTAAAGTATTTAGAGAGTGGTATAAATTCTGTCCATTCCATAACAGTTCAAAAACCCCTGTCGTTTATCTATCCAAATCCGTTTGGTAATAAAGGTGCAAATATTAATTTATCGCTGCAGGAAACTCAAAATATTACCATAGAGATATATAACTCTATCGGACAAAAAGTGCAGACAATATATGCTGGAATTGTAAATAAAGGAAGACAAACATATTCTTGGCAGCCTAAAGCAATCGCTACAGGTATATATTTTATTAAAATACGTGGAAATAAACTCAATCTAACCCAAAAATGTTTGTTTATTAACCGCTAATTTTTTAAAAGGGGGTGATAATCAAAATATTCAACTTGTCTTGCTTAATTATTTTTTATTCACTTTTTTTTACAAAAAATCATTAACAAGAGCAGGGAGGTAACAATGTCACGAAAAACCTTTTGCTTTGTCTTTTTGTTCCTATGCGTTTCTCAAATTGTAGGACAAAATGGTGACAAATACAAGAAGATCAGTTGGCGTGTTTATCATTCGACAAATTGGCGTGATTATGTAGATTACCAATCTGATGAATGGAAAAACATGCCTATTGAGGAAAAGGATGCACTGCTTCAAATTCCGATTGAAGAATTAAAAACGATGTCAACTAAGGAACTTATTGAAGCTTCAGTCAATTGTTTGTTTGCCAGAGGTATTGGCCGGTTTTCAGGAATTGACAATTATTATGAAGAGATCTACAACAAATTCAATGGTTTTCGCGAATTGACTGCGAGAAATGACGTCTGCAAAAGCATCATAGAATATTATGAAGTCATAGATTTGCGAAAGGAAATTTTAAGTACGACTGATTCGTCTTTTAAGTATCAAGTACAGAGATTAGAACATTTGATTGGGCACCCAATAATATTAGAAAAATTCAACCCAGTAGAAATAAACCAACTAATTTTCCTTCTAAAAGAAAAGTATTTTGAAAAAGCGTCAATATTGGAATTTACTGAACATGATCAAATATCAACTATTTATGCATTGGCAAAGCTATTAGAGAGAAAAGATGAACTAACAAAACAGCGAATATACGGTATTAAAAATATTGATATGCTTTTACACACAGGTACTTTTCTTACAAAAGATGTACGCGATCAAATTCTAAGTATTGCGAAATAAATTTAAAAAAATAATAACTTTTTAAAGGGAGGCAAATATGTACTGGTTTATGAAAATAAACAGATTTATGATTGTTTTTGCTTTGTTTGCCTTGACGCATACAAGTTCTTTGGCAGACACACCGGTAACAATTTATACTCCAGAAGGATGTCCGGTTAATGATACTTATATTATTAGCGATGGTACGCCCTGGTTTACTGATGCAACAGCGCAGCACTTTATTGATTATTATGGATTAGATGCAGAGATAATTGAGACTGCCACTGCATATTATAACTGTCATGGTTATGCGTGGATGAAATCAGAGAATCGCGGCACCTATTGGGTTGGTTATTATGGTGATAATCCGGAACTAATTTTCTTTAACGATGAGGCTTATTCTAATGACGGGATGGCTTCTTATACTTCATCGTCTACATTAACAGCAACACATGGCTGCTATGAACCAAACAAAGATCATTCAATACGAGTTATTCAAAATAGCTATCCGGTTAGTAGTAGTGGTCAGAGAACCCATGTATCAAAATGGGGATCGGGCCCGTTGGTTCGACATGCACCAGGCCATGACATTTATGCACTTAAGAATACAAATATAATCTCTTACTATAAACTTAAAACGACACATTATGGTACACTTTCAAATTATCCTAAAACCTGGATTGGCGCCGGTGGAATAATCCATACAATAACTAACTATATTACAGGTCCTTCTACTCAAACGTTGACAATCAATCCTGATGTAACTGTTGCTTTTAATGGTTATTATGGTATTTCAGTAAGTTCGGATTCAAAAATCATTGCTATTGGCACAGCGGCAAATCCAATAGTTTTCACTTCAGCAACCGGAAGTTCACCCAACTCATGGTATTGTATAGTTTTATATGGTGGTAATAATGTATTCAAACATTGTGAATTTAAGTATGGTAATTGTCCTCTATATTTATATTATTGCACCGCTTCTGAAGGTTCTAGAAATCTTATTGAAAACTGTACTATTCATCATTCTTATTACTACGGGATAGATGTATTTCACAGCTTAGCTAATATAAAAGGTTGCCATATTTATAATAATAACTATCATGGTATATGTTGCCGTACCAGCTCGGATGTTAAGCTCATAGGTAATGAAATTTACAATAACACTCAGGATGGAATACTATCCTATACAAATAACTTATTGGAGGTT
>JAFGPL010000165.1 GCA_016936215.1 Bacteroidales bacterium | reverse complement strand
CACAACCAGCAGGTACTCGAAGAACTTGAACAGCGCAGGCAGGGCGAAGATAAAATCTCACAGAAACAAAGCGAAGAGTTAGAGAAAATCAATGAGAACATACTTAGAGAACAGGTGAAGAAGAAGCAGGAAGAAGCAGAAAGGACTCAAAAAATTAGTGAGGAAATCAAGAGATTTAATGAGGGGCTATCGGAAACCAGGCAAATAGAGGAAGAAAGGTTCAGGGAAGAACAGGAACAATTTAGCAAGCAAATTGCAGAAGAGAATCTGAAAGTGCTGGAGGAACTTGAAAAATGGCAAAATAATGAAGATCAAGAAAATAAAAGAATAAGTAGCGAAATTAATGATGATAATTTAAAGCTTATTGAGAACAGGGAAAAGGAGATCGCCCGTTTTAAATCAGAAATTGAAAAGGAGAGCAAAAGAATTGAATCTGTTAACAATGCATTGCTAAAGGAAATTGAAAAAGAGCATCGCGAAATTCAAGCAGCTAATGATAAATACAGCAAAAGAATTATTTCATATAATCTTAAAACACTTGAAGAACAGGAAAAAGAGAAGAAAAGCTTAGAAAAAGAGAAGATTGCTTACTCAAAACAGATTGAGAAGTACAACCAGCGAATTATTCAAAAACAGTATAAACTTAGAGAAGAGTTGAAAGAATCAATTGCAAGGACTCAAAAGATCAATCAAAGAATTAAGCAGAAAAAGACAACAGAATATCAGAAACAATAATCAATTCAAATATTTTTTCACTGCATTCAGCATTTCTCCCTCGGGTATTCTCTTTGAAAGGTTATCTATCATCAGATTAATTAAATCATCCATGAGAGAAGGGTTAAGGCATAGTCTGAAACCAAGTTTTCTGCACATTTCGCGTTCTTCAGTGGTTATTTTTCCATCAATCCCCATTAAAAAGAGAAGGTGATAAAACTGTTGCATTCGTTCAAGCATATTATCAGGCAGGGTGAACCGCAATTCTTCCGGATGATCATGTATGTTTGTAACATCTTCCTCTGTTAATCCAAGTTTTGAAGCCAGGTCATGAATGAACCTTGCCTCATTCTGATCTATCCTGTGATCTGCATCACTTAACTTGATAATCATTAACAGGAAACTTTTTCTGATATTAATGTCGTTTTTTGAAAAAATTGTCATGTGTGTATCAGGTTTAAGGGTTTATTATGTTTGGTTTTCCAGGCTGTAATAAGTCTATTAATTTCATTTTCAATAACATCATAACGTCTGGCATCAAGATACTCCTTTTTAAAAATGCTGGCCCCAAAGGCAACAGCCGAAGCTCCCATACCGAAATAATCTGCTATATTATTTTCAGAAACTCCGCCAACAGCCATTAACCTAATATCGTTGAAAGGAGCAAGAATTTCTTTAAAATATTTTGGTCCAAATACTGAAGCTGGAAAGACTTTGACCATGGCTGCACCCATTTGCCATGCCGCATGAATTTCAGTCGGTGTAAGTGCACCCGGAAATACCGGGATAGAGTTCAGATGGCAATATTCAATAACATCTTTCACAATGGAAGGCGTTACAATAAAACCGGCCCCGGCCTCAAGTGCATTAAACAGGTCGGTTCGGTTTAAGACTGTACCTGCACCTATTAAGAGCCTCCCGGAGGCAATATCTGCCATTTTTTTTATCAGAGACGGGGCATGTGGTGTGTTCATGGTAATTTCAACCACTTTAAGTCCTGATCCGATGATTGCCCCTGTGAGTTCTGAAAGCTGTTCTTCTTTGATACCCCTCAAAATTCCCAATATGGGCATTTCTTTTAATTGGTCTGGTATCTTTGCCATCGTATGATTTTTGATTTCAAATGTATAAAAAAATGTTTTTTATGGAAAACCGAATGTTAATTAAATTAATTAAGAAAGATATGTTTTGAATTTTAATTAAAATAACTTGATGCAATAAACAGAATTACAATTAATTGATGTTTGTGAAAAAATCAGTTCCAGACACCAGGGACAGGGTGGTTACAAAATTTACATTTGTTTTCCACGATATTGTTTGAAACAATGGAATAACCTTTTCTTTCAACCACTACTTTTTTACAGTTAGGGCAAATAGTGTTTTCAGCAATTGAACCGGGAACATTGCCAATATAAACAAATTTTAAACCTTCTTTCAATGCAGTTTCTCTTGCTTTTATAAGGGTATTAAGGGGAGTAGGGGGCAATTGGGTAAGTTTGTATTGTGGGTAGAACCGGCTGAAATGCAAAGGGGTATCCGAGAAACCATTATCCTTTAGCCATTTGCACATCTCCGATATCATGTTCAGGTCGTCTGTCCAACCCGGTATAAGCAGATTTGTGATTTCGAGCCAAACACCTTCCTGTTTAAGTGTCAGCAGGGTGTTTAAAACAGGTTGGAGCCGGCCTCCGTTAAGTTTAAGGTAAATGCTGTCTTTAAAGGATTTAAGATCAATATTGGCGGCATCAATATATTTTGCCAGTTCACGAAGTGGTTTTTCGTTTATGTATCCGGCAGAAACCAATACATTTTTAATTCCCTTTGATCTGGCCAGTTTGGAAGAGTCGTAGGTGTATTCATAAAATGTTACCGGTTCAGAATATGTATATGCAATTGATTTACAACTGTTTTTTAACGACTGTTCAACCAACTTGTCCGGCATAAGGTCATAATTCCTCGTCTCTCGGGGTGATACCTGTGATATGGTCCAGTTTTGACAGTTCAGGCAGGCCAGGTTGCACCCTGCAGTGGCCACTGAATACGATTTACTTCCGGGAAGGAAATGATATAAAGGCTTTTTTTCAATCGGATCAATATGAACAGCACAGGGATTGCCATAAGCAATTGAATAAAGCTTTCCCCCGTAATTGACCCTGCTCCGGCAGTCACCGGTCTCACCTTCTTTAATCGTACATTCATTGGGACAGATTAGGCATGTTACTCCACGTGGTGATACTTCATAGAACATACCTTCTTTGCTCCATTTCCATAAGCCCTCTTTAGACCATTTAAAAGCAGATTTTTGAGAATTGATGTTTCCAAAAACCTCAGGAATTGCCCCGCAAAATATCGAAGCAGTGCCGATTAACCCGGTTTTAATAAATTTTCTTTTCGAATAGATAGTCCTGGGAGTTTTCATTATTCTTATTTTTTTAGAAAATATCTATACATCGCTAGGTCCAGGTGTTTTGTAAGAAAACCCGAAATTATTTAATGCTTATAATTCATTTACCAAAATTACTAAATCTTTATCTTAGGTAGGTTTGATTTATATTGCAATAAAGCGAAACAATTGTATGTAAGAATCCATGTTAATAAATATTCCTGAATTAGATTGAAATTAAAAAACATTGCTATATCTTTAAAGTTGTAATTTCACAAAAAAAATGTTTACTTTATAACAATAGAATATATCTGGAATGGAAGACTTATTGATAGAACCAACCAACAAAACACCACTGGTAGATTTCTCTCAGTCAGGGAAATTGGTATTAGCCGGGAATGCCTATCCTGAAAATGCTAAAGATTTTTTTGACCCTTTAATTGACTGGATACTGGAACTTAGGGTTTCAGAGGTTATCTTCGATATAGTACTTGAGTATTTCAACACGGCTGCAGCCAAAAAACTTCTCGAATTGCTGAGAAAACTTGATGCCAGCTCAAAGATTGAACATTTAAGGATTAACTGGTTTTACGACAAGGAAGATAAAGATGCCCTGGAGTCTGGTCAAATTCTTGCTGAAACCTTATCAAGGGCCAAATTTAACTATGTAATAAACGATAAATAGTGTCTGTCCATAAAGTCGTGTGGCTGTTCTTTAAAGTTCGCAGACGAGACGCGTGAAGTCCGAAAAAAGGGAGTTTACCATGCGTAAATGACCTTTTTGAGGACGATCTCAACGAAGTATGAGGACTTTAAAGACAGACACTAAATAATCTTTGTGAATAAAGATAAGATATAAGCCACAGGTTAAAAATCTTTGATGGTATTTCTAATCTTTATAAGCTTGATCAGTAAATCCTCAAGGTATTGCATTTTAAGCATATTGGCCCCATCGGACAATGCCTTTTCAGGTTCAGGATGAGTTTCAAGAAATATTCCGTCAACTCCGACAGCGACACCAGCCCTGGCTATTGTTTCAATCATTTCGGGCTGTCCCCCCGATACTCCCCCTGGTTGATTTGGTTGTTGAAGACTGTGTGTAATATCAAGGATTACCGGACAATTAAATTTTTTCATTTCTACCAGCCCCCTGTAATCAACGATCAGATCGTGGTATCCGAACATGGTACCCCTGTCTGTAAGCATTACTTTGTTGTTGCCTGACTGTACAACTTTTTCTTTAGCGAAACGCATGGAGTCAGGGGCGAGAAATTGCCCCTTTTTGATGTTTATCACTTTTCCCGTTTTAGCGGCGGCTACCAACAAATCGGTCTGGCGGCACAAAAATGCAGGAATTTGAAGGATATCTGCATATCCGGCTGCAAAATAAGCTTCTTCGGGAGTATGTATATCTGTAAGAACCGGTATCTGGTATTTGTTTTTAATTTTTTTCAGTATCTCCAGCGCTTCCCTGTCACCAATTCCGGTAAATGAATCGAGTTTCGACCGGTTGGCTTTTTTGTATGATGCTTTGAAAATATAGGGAAAGGCATATTTTTCAGACAGCTTTACAACATGCTCTGCAATAGTCAGGCAATTCTCCTCGTTTTCGACCACACAAGGCCCTGCTATAAGTAAAAAATTGCCTGTGTCAAGATGTTTTATTTCGGGCAGTAATTCTTTTATGTACATCAGCATTGTTTTTTAAGTGAACAAATATAAATCAATGTTTGAAAGCGTTACTGATAATAGCCTGTTTTTTTCATGGTATATTATTTCTGCCGTTAAAAAGGTATTTGAATAGAAACTTTGTAAATTTGTTCTATTCATACATTTTTCATGATTCACTTGTTTATTAATTAGTTAATTAATTAGTGTCTGTCCATAAATTCGTGGGGCAGTTCTTTAAAGTACGCAGACGAGGCGCGTGAAGTCCGAAAAAAGGGAGTTTACAATGCGTAAATGACCTTTTTGAGAACGAGCGCAACGAAGTATGCGGACTTTAAAGACAGACACTAATTAGCCAAGTGTACATTTCATATGGATTATGTGATTATAAACTTCAATCAGAATTTCAATGAAAGTTTTATTTATCGGCGGCAGTGGAAACATCAGTTCATCAGTAAGCAAACTGGCAGTTGAAAAGGGCATAGACCTTTATTTGCTCAATCGAGGAAATCAGAAAGGCATCCCCGGTACCGGGGTGATTTCCGGTGATATAACATCCTCTGCCATTATTTCAAAGCTTAAAAATGAGAAATGGGATGCCGTGGTCAACTGGATTGCATATAACCTGCTGGATGTAGAACGTGATATCAGGCTTTTTTCGGGTAAGACGAAACAATATATTTTTATCAGCTCGGCTTCGGCATACCAGAAACCGCTTACCCATCCGGTCATTACGGAGTCTACACCGCTGGCCAATCCGTTTTGGGAATATTCGCGCAGAAAAATCGCATGTGAAGAAAGACTGATGAGGGCTTATCGTGACGAAGGATTTCCCTCTGTTATTGTCAGGCCTTCGCATACCTATGATACCATGATCCCGTCGGCCCTTTATGCCGGCAATGAATACAATCTAATAGACCGCCTGCTTCACGGCAGGAAGGTAATCGTGCATGGTGATGGCACCTCGCTATGGGTGCTTACGCATGCAGAAGATTTTGCCAAAGGATTTGTTGGGCTTATAGGCAATCAGCAAACCCTGGCACATGCATTTCATATAACCTCAGATGAACTACTTAACTGGGACCAGATACATGCAACGATAGCCGAGGCGCTTGGTGTAGAGGCCAATATCATTCACATACCCTCTGACTTCATATGTGGCATCAATAGTGCCCATACAGGCGACCTGCTGGGCGACAAGACCTATTCGGTGATTTTTGACAACACAAAAATTAAAACATTTGTCCCTGGTTACAACGCCACCATTCCTTTCATGGAAGGCATTAGAAGGACACTTAAATGGTTTGATGAAAACCCTGAAAGAAAAATAATAAACCAGGTGGCAGAAAAAAATACCGACAGGATTATAGAAGCATATGAATCAAAGAAAGGATAAGTACTTCTGATAAAGTAATTGTGCGATTTTCAAGCTTTATGAAGGGCGTTATAATCTCTTACGAGTGTATCAAGAAATTCGCGCGGGTTAAGGTCACTTTTCACCATCAACTTTTTTTCAAAAGACGTTTTGGCAGCCGTTAACATTACTGCGGCCTTGCCCACATATTGGTTTTTCAGACAGTAATCCAAAACTTCTTTAATGGTATAAACATCCTCAGAACTCAGATTTGCAGCTTCGGGAAATCTTGCTTCATAGTTTTCAGGTACCTCAGTGTACAAAGTGTCTTTAAAATGGTTGTTTTTTATTCTGATAACTGCGGTATTGGCAGCCATATCTCCCAGTCTCTGTCCTTTGCCGTTTATAATGATAGAAAGCGTTGAAACACTCCCGAATAGCAGCAGGTTTTCAACGATACGAAAGATCCAGCGGATAAAACAGGAAAAAAAGCCAAGTTCGGTACCATCGGTTTTCACAACCTTTATTTTCACAATCTTTTTACCCCAGCTTTGTCCACCCATGCTCAATTCACAGATCAAATCGTAGAAAAACACAGGCAGGAAAAATAAGGTGTATAATAGACCCATGGAAGAATAGTATTTCGAAGTGAATAAAGATATTAAGATAAAATAACCTAAGAAGAAGATATAATCCAGCAAATGAGCAAGGAATCTTTCGCCTATGCTTGCCACAGGTTGTTCAATTACAACGTTTTGTGATGTTTGTATATCAATTTTTTCCATTTTCCTGAAAAAGAGATGCCAAATTAAAAAAAAACTTTTCTATATTACGGCAACTTTCGCAATATGTTATAATGATTACATGAAAGAAGTAACATTTTTACAAAAGAATAAGGTGAAATGGGAACGTTTCGACAGGGCGCTTGAAGGGGGACAGGCTTTAAAACCAGATGAGTTGTCTGAATTGTTTCTGCATATTACAGATGATCTTGCATATTCGAAAACATATTATCCCGGAACGAATACTACAGCATACCTGAATATGCTGGCAAAAAAAGCACACTTGCTAATTTACCGTAACAAACAGGTAAAGCATAACAGAATGGTTACTTTCTGGACCAAAGACTATCCGTTGCTGGTATATTCCTCGCGAAAAGAGATAGGTTATTCTTTTATGGTTTTTATAGCAGCAGTGCTGATAGGCGTGGTTTCAACCCTTTACGATCCCGGTTTTGAGCGGATTATCATGGGGGATGCATACATAAACCAGACTTTGGAAAATATTAAAAAGGGAGATCCCCTGGCTGTGTATAAAAGCATGAACCAGGCAGAAATGTTCCTGGGTATCAGCATTAACAACATCTATGTTTCTTTCCTGGTGTTCGTATTTGGTGTGTTTACATCTATAGGCTCTGGTCTTTACCTGATTAAAAACGGGATTATGCTGGGTGCATTTCAAACTTTTATTGCCGGTAAGGGTTATTTGCTTGACTCCATTGCCACCATATGGATACATGGTACATTAGAGATTTTTGCCATCATCGTGGCCGGGGCAGCAGGCATCATCCTGGGCAACAGCATTGTTTTTCCGGGATCATTTACCCGGCTGGAATCTTTTAAAAGAGGCGCAATGCGAGGTACTAAACTCGTTTTTGGCCTTATACCTGTCTTTGTACTGGCGGCTTTTCTCGAAGGTTTTGTTACAAGGTACACTTCCGCACCTTATGTACTGAGGTTTTCCATTATCCTGGCTTCTGTTCTGTTCATTGTCTTGTATTTTATCTTATATCCAAAACATATTTACCTTAAAACTATTAACCATGGAAAATACTACAATTAATTTCAGGCGTGAACGCGATTTTGGTGAAGTTTTCGGTGCTACATTCGACTTTATCAGGCAGGAATTTAAAAAATTTGGTACGGTAATCCTTTATTATGTATTGCCTTTTCTGGTGATTTCAGCACTTTTGATGATATTGGCACAATATAATTATAAAAATGTTTTTTCCTCGATTTCCGGTTCGCCTGAGGCTGTATTTAGTTTTTTTGGAGACATGTTTCTTTACTGGTTACTGTTAATGTTAAGTGTACTCCTTACCCAAACAATGATTATTTCAGCTACGTACAGCTATGTTTCTTTATATGTAAAGAAAGGGAGAGACGGGTTTACTATACCTGATGTATGGGAAAAAATGAAAGGCTTTATTTTACCGGTTCTTGGAACCAATTTTGTCGTGGGACTGATCGTTATAATCGGATTCGTTGCCTGCCTTATTCCCGGAATCTATCTCGGGGTTTCGTTAAGTATTATTTTTGCCGCGTTGATTATTGAGGAGAAAGGTTTTGGTAGTGCTTTTTCGAGAAGTTTTGAATTAACCAAACAAAACTGGTGGATGACCTTGCTTATTGTATTCATAGCTACCTTGCTGGTATATATCCTGGCCCTTATCATACAGATTCCAGCTATGGCAATAGGTATCGGCTCATTCTGGACAACGATACAGGAGAGCATTGCAAACCAGGGGAAAATGGTTGATCCTTCAAGCTTTTTCAATACAACTTATATTATTGTAACGTCTATATCAAATGTGCTGGTTTATATAATATATATTGTCCCTAACCTGATCCTCTCTTTCTGGTATTTCAGCCTGCTGGAAACAAAGGAAAAACCTTCGCTGATGGAAAAAATTGAAAAAATAGGGGAATAATGCGGTTTGTTGTCAGGATATTCCTTTTGTTTTCAGTGGTTTTGAATTTTTTCGTTGTATCTGATTTGAATGCTTCGGTAAATGAAGGACAAGTTCTGTACGATACATCCGTTGTTGATGTGAGGGTACCTGACAGCACGTTTTTAAAAGAATATTTGAACAATAAAGACTATCGTTATGAAGATGCCTCCAATGTGACCGGGGAGTTATCATTCTGGTTCAGATTCTGGCGCAGGTTGGGAAAATATTTTGAAAAAATTTCTTTTCTCTTTGGGGCGGCACCGGTATTTTACACGATTGTACTGGCTTGCCTGGTGGTTTTTTTTCTGCTGGTGCTCTTCACCAAAACAAAGCTGTCTGGGATTTTCTTCCACCAGAAAAATATTTCTCAAATTGAATTCAGCGAAGTTGAAGATGAGACAAATGATAAAGATATTGACAGCCTTATCGCAGCCGAGATTGCTAACCAGAATTTTCGTGCAGCCATCAGGTTCATGTTTATCAGGCTGTTAAGAATACTTGAAAGCCGTAATTTTATTTCAATGTCAAAAGGGAAAACAAATTTTGATTATCAGTCTGAATTGAAAGGTTTGGCTTTTTTCGATGATTTTACCGGTGCACTTATGGCTTATGAATATGCTTGGTATGGAAATTTTGAGGTTGACCGTGCGGGTTTTGAAAGCTTATCCCAGAGTTTTAACAATGTTTATAAACAATTAAATGAAAAATAAACAAGGCAGAATAATATTGTTGCTTCTAGTCTTGTTTGTTTTGCTGCTCGTGGCCGAACATTATGCGCCAAGACCGGTGAGCTGGAATTATACCTTTAATGCATCGCACACTATGCCTTATGGTTGCAGGGTTTTGAGAAAAGAATTGCTGCCCGCACTTTTTAATAAGAAAGTTGATGATAACACTGTTACATTTTATGAAGGAATGAATGTTGAACGGTCACCAAATAGCAGCCTGGTTATTGTTACATCAGAGTTTAATCCAGATAAGCTTGATTTAGATGCAATGCTTAATTATGCAGGCACAGGAAACCATGTTTTTATTTCTGCCTTTGATTTTTCAAAGCACCTGCTTGATACTTTGGGGATAAAAACCCTTATTGTGCCGCTCGATACGGGCATGCTGAAGCAAAAGAAGTCAACTTTAAACCTTGTAAACCATGGGTTTAAAAAACAAAATGGATTTGTCTTTAACCGAAACCTTACCGAACACTGCTTTACGGCCTTCGATACATCGTGTACTGTTGTTCTGGGTGTTGACAGCAGAGAACAAGCTGATTTTATCAAGGTTCATTTTAAGGACGGTTATATTTATCTGCATTGCCAGCCAGGTGTATTTACCAACTATCACCTATTGTACAGCAATTACCATTATGCTTCGTATGCGCTTTCATATCTGCCCGAAACAAATGTAACCTGGGATGAGTATTATAAACCATACAGAAGCATCATTCGCACACCAGTAAGGTATATTCTCAGTCAGAAATCGCTTAGGGCTGCATATTACCTTATTATTTTCGGAATTATAATCTACATGCTTTTTGAAGGTAAACGCAGGCAACGGCCAGTGCCGGTAATTAAACCATTAAAGAACAATACGCTCGAATTTGTTGAAACTGTAGCCCGTTTGTACATGCGGAGCAAAGATTATAGAGATCTTATACTAAAAAAGATAACTTTTTTTAATGAGCAGCTTCACACACGTTATTCGATAAACATGGCAGATTATGATGAGAAGAAAATCGAAGCCCTTTCCCGTAAGTCGGGTGTGGATATTTCGCGTATCCGGGATATATATTCAGCGGCTGAGACAATAACAAACAGGGGATCAGCTACTGTTGAAGAGCTGTCGGGTATATGCCGGAGAATCAATGATTTTAACAAACAAGCTTATTAATTACAACATATTATGGAAAACAACGAGTTATTTAAAAGCAGGATAGACCTGTTGCCGGTACAAAATGGCGCCGAAAAACTGAAACAGGAGATTAAAAAGGTAATAGTCGGACAGGATAAGATGATAGACCTGTTTCTGGTTGCCGTTTTGTCAGATGGCCATGTTCTGGTTGAAGGTGTTCCCGGGATAGCCAAAACGCTGACGGCTAAACTGGTTGCTAAAACAATGTCTGCAGGTTTTTCGAGGATTCAGTTTACTCCCGACCTTATGCCTTCTGATGTGCTGGGCACTACGATATTTAACAATCACAAGGCAGAGTTTGAGTTTAACCCGGGCCCTGTGTTTTCCAATATCATCCTGATTGATGAAATTAACCGTGCACCCGCCAAAACTCAGTCAGCACTCTTTGAAGTGATGGAAGAGAGACAGGTTACAATAGACGGCAAAACATATCCAATGCAAAGGCCATTCCTGGTGTTTGCCACCCAAAACCCCATTGAACATGAAGGTACCTATAGGTTACCCGAGGCCCAGCTCGACAGGTTTCTGTTTAAAATAAAAATTACTTACCCTTCACCTGAGGAAGAAACCATCATTCTCTCAAATGCCAATCAAAGAACAGATACAGATGAAATTGTTCTCGTTAACGCGGTTTTAAGTGCGGAAGAAATCATTCATTTTCAGAAAATAATACCACAGGTACATGTTGATGAAAACCTGGTAAAATACATTACAGAGATTGTCTATCGCACGCGTAACCATCCTTCGCTTTACCTTGGTGCATCGCCAAGGGCCTCATTAAACATTATGCGTTCGGCTAAGGCATGGGCGGCTATCAATGGCAGGGATTTTATTATTCCCGAGGACATACACTTTGTGGCGTACCCGGTATTAACACATCGCCTGTATCTTACTCCCGAAAAAGAACTTGAAGGCACAACAACCGAACAGGTGATTGCCGATATTGTTAAAACAGTGGAAATACCTAAATAAGTAATTGTGCTTAAAGGATTAAGGGACTTTTATATAACCCGGAGGTTTTACCTGCTGATTGCTGCAAACGCGTTGGTGTTTATCGCGGGTTTTTTCTTCGATTTTATCTTCCTGATGGGAAAAATTGCCCTGCTCCTTTTAATGCTTGCAATCATCGCAGATATTGTTTTATTATATTTTTCAGCCAAAAGTCTTTTGATTACCAGGGAATTGCCGGAAAAATTCTCAAACGGTGACGAGAATGATGTAATTATTTACCTGAAAAACAACTACCTCCATCCCGTTTCAGTGACCATTGCAGATGAGGTGCCGGTTCAGTTTCAGATAAGGGATTTTCATATTCAGGTAAAGTTGAATTCTAAAGAGGAAAAAAGTATTAAATATACATTAAGACCAGTGGAGAGGGGAACCTATGAGTTTGGTAAAATCATTGCTTTCGCTGCATCACCGTTTGGTTTGATAATGCGACGCTTTACCGGCACCATTGCATCTGCCACCATCAAAGTGTATCCTTCTTTTTTAAGGATGCACCAATACCAGCTTCTGGCTATATCTGACAGGCTGAATGAAATTGGGATCAACAGGGTGCGAAGGGTAGGGCATCATTCCGAGTTTGACCAGATTCGTGAATATGTAAGCGGGGACGATTACAGGACCATCAACTGGAAAGCCACGGCAAGAAAAAGCAAATTAATGGTCAACCAATACCAGGATGAGCGGTCGCAGCAAGTATACAGCATCATAGACATGGGGCGCACCATGCAAATGCCTTTTGAAGGAATGACACTGCTCGATTATGCCATCAATGCCTCACTGATTATTTCAAATACTGTCATTGACAAACACGACAAGGCAGGGATCATTGCATTCAATACGGGGATCAATGCCTTTTTGGTTGCTGAAAGGAAAAATAATACCATGCTGAAAATACTTGAATTACTATACGAACAGAAAACACTGTTTGCCGAATCGAATTTTGAACTGTTATATGCTGTCATCAAACAAAAAATCACTCATCGCAGTTTACTGATTATTTATTCCAATTTTGAATCACTCTCATCGGTGCAGCGGCAGATGAATTTTATTTCAAGACTGTCAAAGTATCACCTGGTTTTGCTGATAGTATTTGAGAATACCGGGGTGAAAAAGCTTACAGGCCGGGGTTATGGCTCACTCGATGATATATACATCAGTACCATTGCCGAGAAATTTGTTTATGAGAAACAGATCATTATTAGAGAGTTGAATACCCGTGGTGTGCATGCCATTTACACCAAACCGCAACATTTGACTGTTAATTTAATCAATAAATATCTTGAACTTAAAGACAGGGGACTGATTTAGCCCCTGAAGTAACTTGTTATCCTTACAATATAAAGCACAATCAGTGAAGCTAAAGTTAGTATCAGCAGAATTTTTTTTGCTTGTAGTGTTTTTTGTTGTGGAAAGAAGGCATAAGCAATATCAGCCATGAAGTAAAAAAATATCAGCATGATTACCGGGTTATATTTCATTGCACTTACAAAATTTAGGCGCACAATTTCATATGCAGCCCTTGTCATGCCGCACAAAGGGCATTGAAAACCCAATAATCTCCTGTGCAGGCAAACTGAGTTTTGTGGTTCATGAAACAGGTGTTGCGGCAGCATATACAACAAAAAGATTGCTGTTGCAATAAGGGAATATTTAATCCAATTGTTTTTGTTCATAAGAAGATGAAGTCAAATCTCTGAGTTTTTTCAACCACCTGATTTCTTTGCTTTATAACCCATTTCGCACAACAATTTAATGATTCGTTCGGTGAAATCGCCCTGAATGAGGATTTCACCGTTTTTAACGGTTCCGCCCACACCGCATTTTGCTTTTAAATGATTGCCCAGTTCCTGTAAATCTTCTCTTGAACCGGTAAATCCCGTAATAAGGGTTACTTTCTTTCCTCCTCTTGACTTTTTATCAAGCATAACCCTTAGTTGCTGCTTATCCGGTGGCAATGTCTGTTCTTCGGTTGATTCCTCATTTTCAATTTTAAAATCAGGATTTGTTGAGTAAACAATACCATTGATGGTTTTCCTGTTCTTCATCTTTTTTTATACAAATGTAACAATTTAGCCCTTTTATCTATTTGTTTTCAGCAGGTTTTAGCCATCATTCCTAATTATCGGGTATTATATACCGACACAATGTTTTTATATTCTACCAATAATTCAGATATTTATCCTTCTTAATTCATACCCGATGAAAATAACTGAACCTAAAGAAGAGTGGCTTATTATTGTTAACCCCAATGCGGGCCGGGGGCTTGGAAAAAAAGACTGGCGGATTATATCGGAGCTGTTAAAAGAGTATAAAATAAGTTATAAAGCTCAGTTCACTGAATATAAAAAACATGCCATAGAGCTGGCAAAAGAGGGCATTGCAAATGGTTACCGGAAAATCATTGCTGTGGGCGGTGACGGTACCATGAATGAAATTGTGAACGGATGTTTTTTGCAGACTGTATGCCCTTCAACAGATATTACTTTGAGTATCGTAACAGTCGGCACGGGCAACGACTGGGGAAAGATGTTTGGTATCCCGACAGATTATAACGGTGCTGTAAAAGTAATTTCTGTAGGCAATGCATTTCTTCAGGACACTGGTGTGGTATATTACTACCATGGAGCCCATCGCGAACAGCGTTACTTTATAAATATTGCTGGTCTGGGCTTTGATGCCGTCGTAGTACGTCGCACCAATATACAGAAGGAAAAAGGCAGGAAAGGCAAATTACTCTACTTCTGGAACCTGCTAACTACGCTCATTTTTTACAGGCATACACAAACAGAAGTAATGATTGATGGTAATAAGATATCCGAAAAAGTATTTACCATCAGCCTGGGTATAGGCAAATATTCCGGTGGAGGTATGATGCAAACCCCCGATGCTATACCTGATGATGGCCTGTTTGATATTACCATTATAAAAAAAATAAGCAGGCGTAATGTAATTAAAAGCCTGAAAATGCTCTATAACGGTACCATCCTCGAACACCCCCTTACCATGGGCTACAAAGGAAGGGATATAATTATTGATGCCGATCCGCTGATTCATGTCGAAGCTGATGGCGAAACCTTGGGACACTCACCAATCGAATTCAGCATCCTGCCGAGGAGCATTCATGTAATTTATAATAAAGACAATGGTTTTGGCTGTTAGGTGCTTCTATCCTGTTCAGTGTTTTGCAGTATGCCCGTATAAAATTGTTGAATTATCTTTTCTGAATAACTTTGTGTTTCTAATATTTTAAGGAAAGATTATCATTATAAATGAACCTGCACCTGATAACAGAATACTGGGAAAAAACCCGAAAAGGCGATGTCAAAGCTTTTGGGAGGCTTTATAAAGATTTATTTCCGGTTTTGTACCGTTATGCACTGAAGATAACCGGAGATAATTATAAATCAGAGGAGATTGTACAGGACTTTTTCGTAAAGCTCTGGATAGAGCGAAAAAAAATCATCATCAGGGGTTCCGTTAAAAGATATTGTTATACTTCAGTACACAACATGGCCATTAATGCTGTTTTAGAGCGTAGTTCGTTCAAAAATAGTGTAAACAGTCCTGCATCCGAAACTATCTGGTTAAAACTGTATAATATGCCCGGCATTACCGATTCTTTTATTTTGGAACTGGAGGCAAAAGAGACTGAAGATCAGCTTTTAAAGCAAATAGAAAAACTGCCCCCGCAATGTAAAAAGATATTTCAACTGAGCCGCCATGAAAACAAAACAAATAAAGAAATTGCCGTGATGCTAAATATTTCTGAGAACACCGTCAGAACACAGCTTTACCGTGCACTGGAGAAACTTTCCGGATTGAAATAATTTTTTTTTGTTTTTGTAATCATTTTATAAGAAAATCTTGTCATATATAACAGAGAAGAATATTATGAGAGACAATAAAAACAATCTATCCAATTATAAAGATTTAATTATTAAATTTTTAACCAAAGAGATCAGTGAAGCTGAATTGAATACCCTGAACCAATGGATTGAAGAACATGAGCAGAACAGGGATATATTTCTTAAATTAAAGCAAACCTGGCTAAATGCAGGTAATATTCCCGCCTCACAGCCGCCAAATGTATACCAGTCGCTTGATAACCTGTGGAACAAAATCCATGAAAAACAGGAACATCATAACAAAAAAAGGAATTTTTATTTTAGATACCGGAAACATATTGCAATAGCTGCTTCTTGGATGTTATTCTTTATTCTCGGTTCTGTTTTTTCGGATATACTTTCAAAAAACAATGCTACAGCATCACGAGCAAGTAATACCCAGACTGAAATCATTGCCCCCCTCGGGTCTAAATGCAAAGTTATGTTGCCCGATAATACCGAAGTCTGGCTAAATGCAGGCAGCAGGATATATTATGATATAACGTATCAAACTACCCAGCGGCTTGTTCATCTTGAAGGTGAAGCATATTTTTCAGTTGCCAGGCAGGAAGACTGTCCCTTCAGGGTACAAACCTCAGATCTTATGGTGACGGCGCTGGGCACAAAATTTAATGTTAAAGCTTATCCCGAAGAGGAAACGATTACCACAACCCTTGAAGAAGGAAAAATTGATGTAAAGCTTTTGAGCGGAAAAAGAAAAGCTGAGCAAATTGTACTTAAACCTAACGATAATATTGTCTTCTACAGGTCTGATTATTCCATAAAATTTGATGGTTCTGATGAAAACATAGTTTCAGGACGTGTTTCGGATAAGTCAGGTTCGCAGCACAAAGTGGAAATTAAATCAGATGTAAACACAGAATTATACACATCTTGGAAAGAAGACCGCTGGATATTTCTCGGTGAGCCTCTGCCTTCGCTGGCTGCAAAGCTTGAAAGGCGTTTTAACATGAGGATAGTGTTTGCCGAAGAATTGCTAAGAAATTATAAATTCAGCGGCACCATAGAAAACGAAACCATAGAACAGATTTTGCAGGCTTTAAGGTTAACAGCTCCGCTTAAATATACAATTGAAAAGAACACTGTTGTATTATCGGTAGATTACCAATTGGTTAAGAAGTACAGGAAGATAATAAAACCAAAAGATTAATAACCAATCGAAAACTTAACCTTAAAAAAGATTTGCCTATGTAAAAAAACCAAATCAAAAAAAATGGGAACGGCTGCCACCGTCCCCATACAATTAAATTTTTGAATTAAACCTTAGTCCAAAAACTTAACATTACAAATGTATGAAAAAACCACAATTATTGGAAAGGGTAAGGCCCTTTCTGAACCTAAACTACAAACTATTATTAGTTATGAAACTAACCTTTATCTTCACCTGTTTGTTTGTTTTCAGCGTAAGTGCAACCACTTATTCGCAGAAAACACGCATGAGCTTAGATGTACAAAACCAGCCCATACGGGAGGTTTTAAAAGCTATTGAAAATCAGAGCAAATTCAGGTTTTTCTTCAACGACGAGTTCAGTGACCTGAGCCGCCCGGTGACAATTGCTCTCAATGACAAAACCATTGATGAAATATTGTCGGTTGTCTTTAATCAGTCAGAGGTTTCATATAAGGTGTTGGAAAGCAACTTTATTGTAATTACCCCGACTGCATTTTACCAGGAGACAAGGATAACAGGCACGGTGACGGATGCCAATGGTGAACCTTTACCCGGAGTTAATATTATTGAAAAGGGTACACAAAATGGTACTGTTACAGATTTATCCGGAAATTTTTCCATTACAGTTTCAGGTTCTGAAGCAGTTCTGACAATTTCGTCGGTTGGTTACCTGGCTGAAGAAGTTCAGGCAGGAAACAATACAGTAATCAACATCACCCTTATTGAAGACATTCTTAAACTTGATGAAGTAGTTGTAATTGGATATGGAACTCAAAAAAAATCGGACATTACAGGCTCTGTAAGTTCTGTATCAGAAAAACGATTGAGTAAAATACCTGTATCTAATGTTATGCAGGCAGTACAAGGTTCTGTTTCGGGTGTAAATATCACCCAGGTTACTTCAATACCAGGCGAAGCTCCAACAATTCTGGTTCGTGGCGGTGGATCACTTACCGCTAAAACGGATCCGTATGTTGTTGTTGACGGTATTCCTATTACAAAAATGGGAGGCTCGATTAATGACATCAACCCCAACGACATTGAATCGATTGAAATACTAAAAGATGCCTCAGCTACCGCAATTTATGGAATGAACGGAGCAAACGGGGTAATTCTGATTACCACAAAGAGAGGGAAATTGTCGAAACCTACCATCAAATATTCGGGATACATTGGTATTGAAGACTTTGCGCATATTCCAGAAATGGTATCACCTGAAGAATTACTTGCTCGATATGCCGAAGGTAACCGTATTAATGGATCTCCTTTGTATCAGGCTCCGGTGAAGTATGAATATGAGGTTGAAAATTATGAAAACGGGCATATTATTGACTGGATCGACGCTGTCTCTCAAACCGGTGTTCTGCAAAATCATAATGTGAGTGTTGCAGGCGGCCACGAAAATTTAAGCTATTACGTTTCGGGAGATATATTGGATCAAAAAGGTGTAGTAAAAGGCTATAATTACAAACGATATTCGATTCGTACAAATATTGATGCCCAGGTAACAAAATACTTAAAAATTGGCACAAATTCATCAATCATTTCCCATAACAGGGACGGTGGTCGTGCCAATTTGCTAAATGCCGAGGCCATGAGCCCTTATGGCAGAATGTACGAGGATGATGGTTCGTATACCATTTACCCGATGTTTGGTGAAACTTTGTGGGCAAACCCATTGCTGGGTACGACTACAAGTCCTGAGAGACGTCAGTATAACATAAATTTAAATGGTTACGCCAATGTAAACATTGGCGACATTTTGAGTCCACTATCAGGCTTAACATACAAACTAAATGTTGGATATAGCTATATCCCTGTTCGTAACAACTGGTATAATGGCGAGTCAGTAAATGACCCCCTTGGAACGGCAGAGATATACCATAGCGAGACGCAGGCATACACTATTGAACACATTTTGAGATACGATCGTGATATCAACAAACATCATTTTGACATCACAGCTGTGTATGCAGTGCAAGAACGAAATTACAACAACAACAAGACAAGGGTAAACGGCTTCGTTAACGATGAATTACAATGGAATAGACTGGACGCAGGCGCAACCACGACAATACACGAATCATCTGCTGATCGGTACGCCGCGCTTTCACAAATGGGACGATTAAATTACTCGTTTAACAGTCGTTACTTATTTACTTTTACGGTTCGTCGTGATGGTTCTTCAGTTTTTGCCGAAGGACTAAAATACGGAGTATTTCCTTCTGTTGCCCTGGGCTGGAATCTCCACAACGAGAGTTTCCTGAAAAACGTCGAACCTATTTCCAATCTGAAATTAAGGCTTTCGTATGGTAAATCAGCGAACGAGGCTGTCGGGGTATACAGTACTTTTACAACTATGCTCTCTAGGCAAATTCCATTGGGTGGCGCGACCAATATTGCTATGGTTACCGACCGGTTAGGCAATAGTGATTTGAGCTGGGAGACTAAGGAAACTTCTAATGTGGGTTTAGATTTCGGTCTTTTCAACAACCGGGTTAACGGAACACTCGATGTATATAGTTCCAAAAACATCGACCTGTTACTCAAACGTAAATTACCTGCCGTTTCGGGTTTTACAGAGGTTACTGCAAATATTGGCGAAACATCAACCAAGGGTGTGGAACTTGCATTAAACACAATCAATGTTGCAACAAACAGTTTTAAATGGAGCAGTTCCATTGTATTTTCGACCAGTAAAACTGAGATTGTAGAACTATACGGTGATGGCAAAGACGACATAGGTAGTGGATGGTTTATTGGTGAACCTATTGGTGTTATCCGTGACTACCAGAAGGTAGGAATCTGGCAGGAAGCTGAAATTACCAATGGAGATCATTTAAATTGGGATCCTGTGGCCAAAGCCGGTGATGTTAAATTAGCAGATATAAGTGGTCCGGATGGGTTACCTGATGGCATTATTACCGATGATGACCGCGTAATTCTTGGTCAAACGAATCCAAAATGGACCGGAGGTTTAACCAATACCTTTACTTATAAAAACTTCACATTGGATATTTTTATTCAAACTGTACAGGGAGCAATGCGAAATAACCACCACATTGGTATGGCCTCTGATGAAATAGAACGTCGAAACAGCTTGGCAGAAATTGGTTACTGGACTCCTGAAAATCAAAGCAATGAATGGCGATCTCTTAATAAAAACTCAAATCCTCATGGATATGGATTCCCTGTTGATATAAACTATACCAGAATAAAGGATGTAACACTTAATTACGATTTTCCTAAAAGTGTAATTGGTAAGGCAGGCATAAATGCTTTAAGCGTATATGTCAGTGGGCGTAACCTTTATACCTTTACCGATTGGATTGGCTGGGATCCTGAAGAAAGAGATGCCCATCGTGGTTGGACAGATTGGGAAATTAATTACCCAAGTGTGAGAACTATTGTATTTGGTATTAATGTTACATTATAAAGCTATTATTATTATGAAGACAAATAAAATATATAAATTATTAATGATGGTTTTAACATTCATGCTCATCTCTTGTAGTGAAAGTTTTTTGGATGAGAAACCATTTTCCTCCTACGCGCCTGAAACTCTTTCTGATGAAGCAGGTATTGAAGCATCATTAAAAGGATTACACTATTACTTTGGAACAATTTGGAGCTGGTCAGATCAGCAGGGATGGAACTGTGTTTGGCAGGAGGGTACTGATGTATGTTCTCCTGGAGGTATACAGGGAGTTGAAATCCCATTCTTTAACTACGAAAATCTGAATGCTGAAAACAGGGCTGTAAGCTATATGTGGGAGAGATGTTTCCTGATTATCAACAATGCCAATCTGGCTTTAAAAGCAATTGGTGAAGACGGTGATCCTGCAAAAATTGGCGAAGCATTGTTTTTCCGAGGCTATTGCTATAATATTTTGGCAACGCTTTACGGGGATGTTCCTCTTTTAACAGAGCCAACTTCTTCAGCCAGAACAGACTTTGAGCGTACACCCGTTGCACAGGTGAATGGTCAAATTATTAAAGATCTTAAATATGCAGCAGCAAACTTGCCCGATATCACTGCCACCGTTTCTGAAAGTAGGGCAAACATGCACATGGCTATGCAATGTTTAGGTGAAGTTTACCTGCGTCTAGGCCAGCCTGCTCAAGCGGATACTGTCTTGACCCAAATCATCAGCAGTGGCCTGTTTTCGTTGGTTGAAGAGCGTTATGGGGTAGCACTTGATGTACAGGGAGATTATTTTAGCGATATGTTTAAGTTTGGCAATCAACGGCGTTCACAAGGGAATACAGAAGCTATCTGGACATTTGAACTGGAATACAATAAAGATGTTCCGGGAGGTTTTACCAATGCACCTCAGCAACGTCGTAACTGGGTACCTGCCTACCACAATGTACCGGGTATGGCTTATGAGGTATTTGATGCCGATAAAGGAACAAACGTAAGCACCTATGGAGGAAGAGGAAACGGCCGTATGCACCCAAGTAACTGGGTAAAATACCAACTGTATGATAATGACGACATACGTAATTCAGAAAATAATATTACCCGTCACCTTATTTATAATAAACCAGGCTGGAGTGCTACATATGGAATAGATGCCAAGGGATTCCGTGTAGCTGCAGATTCACCTGATGCTGTTACAACAAAATCCGTTGCAACTGGGGATACTGCGTTAATTGCAGCCAGTGATACACTTGAAGTCATGTACCCTTACACCCGTAAATGGGACTCTTACGACCCGGCTGATGGATGGGGATGGACATGTATAAAGGATTTTCCAATGATGCGCTTAGGTGAGACTTACTTGCTTAGGGCGGAAGCAAGATTTAAAAACGGTAATCCTTCAGATGCCGCTGATGACATCAATGTATTACGTGACAGGGCATATAAACTCGCTCGTCAAACAAGTGGTAACGCCACATTAGGGAGTGTGAGCACATCCGACATTGATATGGATTTCATCCTCGACGAACGTGTTCGTGAGTTATTTGCTGAAGAAAACCGTCGTATGACACTCATGCGTACTGGAACCTTAATAGAACGTGCCCGACTCAATACAGATAACTCAATAAAAGGAACAATAACCGGACTGGATCCGCGAATTTTGTTGCTTCCAATTCCGTTAAGTGAGATTCAACGGAACAAAGATGTTCAATGGCAACAAAATCCCGGTTATTAAATGTGAGTTTGAAATAGGAACGAACTAACTTTTTTATAAGTGCCTTAAAATCAATAACCGCTTGGCTTTTGCCAAGCGGTTATTGTTAGTCAGTGTGGTAAGAATTTTAAAAAATATTGTAAATTGATAATGATTTATAAGTTCATTTTCATATCAAAGAAGCTGTCTAAAAAGTCTTTTTCTAACAAGATTTGTCATGTTGAGCGATAGCGAAACATCTCATATTCAAAAATATAGATTACTCACTGCGATCGTGAGAAAGGTTCTTCACTATCGTTACCAATGACGTAATTCAGTAACGTACTCATTTTCATAAATATTCAAATTAAGTTCCAAAGCTAACCGGTTTATCGTTTTTAGTT
>JAFGPL010000164.1 GCA_016936215.1 Bacteroidales bacterium | reverse complement strand
TAACACAAACAGCCACTTTCAGACCGCGCGGATTGGCAGGAAGGTTCTATTGGTTTTCCGTACTCCCTTTTCATGGGTTAATTTTTAAAAAAATGATCAAAAAATTAGTTGATACTAAAAAATCATATTAATAATTTGCCCATAAAAAGCAGTCATAAGCCATAGGGTTTTTTTGGTAAAACAAACGTTTCAGTTCACATCAAAGTTCGTAACTGGCAATACAGACGCAGCCCCTTAATCCCGCACGGCGCATTCACTCAACCATTGGCTGTAATTTTAAAACACCTGTAGAAAAATGGAAAAGATTAAGTAAGTAATACAGCAAATGATAAACATATCAGAAACTAAAACAGAAGAGTTTCTGAATAAATGTTTTATAAAGACTTTCGAGAAAAAAGAAATTGCAAGTCGACCAAATGTCGTGCCCAACGAAGTGTTTTTTATAAATAAGGGTTTATTTAGAATTATGGTAACTGATAATGAAGGTACTGAACATACTATCCATTTTGCATTAGAAAATCAATTTATTACTGATTACTCATGTTTCATACAAAAAATTCCATCTATACAATCAATTCAGGCCATCAAGAAAACCGAAACGGTTGTCTTACCAAGGGCATTAATTGAATGGGGTTATAAGAATTTACAGTAAGGTGACAGGCTAGGACGTTATATTGCTGAATATTATTTCATTTATCACGATAATAAAATTAAAAACCAATATGTTAGGACATCTAAGGAAAGATATGATAATAACGTGAGTTCGGGCATTTATTTTAAATGGTAAATTATTTTAGTCATCAATACAGAAGGTTTTCTTTTGAAAAAATGATAAGCAGCAATAGCGCCCCAAATATTGATGATGGCATTAACCGGACTTCTGTGCCTGGAGTGTTCAATATTGCAAGCTGACTTAAGCAATTCTATTACAGATTCGACCACTCCTCTCTTTATAAGAAACAGGTTGTTTTCTATGTTGATTAACTTGTTCTTCATATTTCTTCGAATGGTAGTAAAAAGTTCTATTCCTTTTTCAAAGAGTTCTGCGAACAACTCTTTGCTAATATAGTCCTTATCACCGAATAACTTATCAAAGAGGTTGGCACACATTTTTACCACAATATTTTTACTATTGTCAGCTACATTTCCCGGGGTTAGCCAAAAAGAAACAATTTCACCAAGATGGTTTATTATCAAATGCAGTTTCAGGCCAAAGAACCAACCGTTAGAAGTTTTGCCACGCTTGGCGATGCCCTTGAAGACTTTATTCGAGTGGATACGTAAATTATGACAAACTACCAACTTTGTAGAATCAAGGTAAGACACACCTGTTGAATACCCAAGTAAACACAGATTTATAAAGGCAAATAGATAGAGGTTAATACGTGGCTTTAACTCTACAACCCTGTTATAAGATAACAGGTTCGGAAAGTATTCCTTAAATGACGGTTCAACCATCTGGAGATAATAATATTTAAAACATTTATGCCCCGATAAATGGTACAATATCTCTATGGTCATGATTTCGCTTATACACATTTGGGGTTCCGGAACTTTCCGGTTTTTACTTTTTACACCCAATTCATACTGTTGAATATTTCTTGAATATTCATTACAGAAATCATCAACCATACAGAAAATTTGTATTAACTTGTCTTCATTTAAAATTTGCATAGGAACTTAGTTTTATTGGTTTAGCAACCCTAAGTTCCCTTTTCTTTACTTTTAATACATATAAGTTATTAACAGCTTGTTTATTAATGCCCGAATTGACCTTAATATTATGATTATTGCATTCTTCATGATAATTGTATGTGGGTTCGATTAGACCTTTAAAGAATTAATAAAAGCTCTGATCAAATGGATGAGATGGAAACAGCAAGATATTTTTGATTTAATTTTTTGGATGTTTTTTTCCAACCATATTTTTTGGTTCCCGAAAGGATCGCTTCCAGAATAAGATGAAAAAAACCGAGTTAATAAGGATCAACTAATTATGAACTGCAAAATTATTAGGTAAAGGTGGATTAAAAGTTTCTGAACTGTGCTTAGGCACAACAATGTATATTCAAAAAGATAAACCTGAATTTAAGCGGATAATGAAAGAATTGAAAGGTAAATACTGGAAAAATCATGAAAAGATAACGGCTTCCATAGAGCAGGAAGGATTGATCTGATAATTATTAAATTGCGAATCTTTCCCTGTATTTACCCGGTGAAATATTAAACAAATAGTTAAAGTCCTTATAAAAATTCGAAAGCGTTTCATACCCCGTTTCATAAGCCACTAGATTTACGGGCATTTTCAAATCATTTAACATGATGGTAGCCATTAAAATTCGATAGATTTTTAGGTACTTGAAAATGCTCATATGCATTTCTTTTTGGAATATCCGTGAAACATGGCGCATGGAATAGTTAACTTTTTTTCCCAAATCCTCCAGTTGTATTTTTTGCTTGTAATTTTGATGGATGTAGTTGGCAACTTTTATATTAACCGGGTCTTTTGGCACGGGAAGGCTTAAAATATCGGGTTTATTATTGATATCTTTCATCATAGTATCAAGGAAAAGTTGAAGACACTGCCCAAGATATCCTCTGGCAAAGTTTTTCCTGTTTTCTTTACACAAATGGTCAAATAAGGCTTTTCCTAAATCGCTAAGATTGAAAATTCTAATAAATGGATTTTCAACATCAAACAAATTCTTATTTATAAAAATGGTCTGAAATTCAAGCTCTGGTCCCATTACGATGGAGCGATGTAAAACATTCATTGGAATCAATGCTGCCTGGCTACCGTAATGTGGTTGTTGATATTTGTGATCGATGAGCATGGAGACACCTTTGCTGATATATAAAAACTGGTGTAATTCATGAGTGTGAAGCTCTTCACTGGAATACCCGACAAGGTTTCCTTTGTAAGAAATAGTTTCAGTGTTAGGGTGAATGGACATTTTTTAAACCAGCAATTATGTCCAAATATAGGAAGTATTAGTTAAGATATAGTAATTATTTCCAATTAAGCCGAATTAAATTTGAGACATCATTTTAGAAAACAAACACATGAAGGCATTTGGTATTGAAAAATATGGCTCAATAAATGAAATGAAATATCTTGAACTGGAAGATCCGGTTGTTAATAACAGACAAATCCTGGTAGAGGTGAAAGCCTCTTCTGTTAACCCCGTTGATTGGAAGGTTAGGAATGGTCAAATGAAATTAATCACAGGAAAGAAATTCCCTAAAGTTTTAGGTACTGATTTTTCCGGTGTGGTAAAGCATGTAGGGAAAGAAATTACAAAATTTAAAGCCGGTGATGTGGTCTATGGTGGTGTACCTGTTTGGTTACGCGGAAGAAACGGCGCTAATGCAGAGTATGTGGTGGTAAAGGAAAATGAAATAGCACTAAAACCTTCGGGCATTAGTTTTGAGGAGGCTGCTGCCTTACCTGTTGGTGCAATCACTGCATTTTTACCGTTGCAAAAATTAAAAATAAATGCCACTACCAGGATGTTGGTAAATGGCGCAACAGGAGGTGTCGGCAATTTTGCGGTACAATTGGCAAAAGCAGAAGGGGCAAATGTAACAGCAGTTTGCAGCCTTAGAAACTTCGATTTTGCAAAGCAATTGGGTGCCGACTTAATGATTGATTATAAGACAAATAACAAGCTATTTAGCACCGAATCTTTTGATATTGTTTATGATGCTTATGGTAAAATGAATTATGAAACAATAAAACGAATTTTACGGAAAAATGGGACTTACATTACCACATTAGGTAGCCCCAAAACCATAGTAATTGGTCTGATTAATTCGATTTTTGGCGGGCGAAAAATCTTAACAACCAATGGCACTGTTAAAGCCCATTTACTTGAATGGCTTTCTGATTTAGTAACCAATAATAAAATAAAAGTTTATATATCACAGGTTTTTCCTTTTAAAAAAACGATAGAGGCTTATGAGGCAATGGAAAAGGGTGGAGTCCAGGGAAAAATAGTCATCAAAAACTAAATAAGATTAATTATGAAAACCATTCTAATTCTTGGGGCCACCGGTGCTATTGGCCGTGGTATAACCAAGGCTTTTGCTGGTAATAATAATAATGTAATAATGACTGCCAGGAATTCCGAAAGGCTGAAAAAATAAAAAAGTTCAATTTCTAATGAGTTTTCAGAAGCAAAAATAGCGATAGAATCACTTAATATGAACAGTTTCGAATCTATACATAATTTATTAACAAATTCGGATGACATTAAGGTTATTGATGCAATAATAAATTGTGCAGCCACATATAATACATCACGATCCATAAATCAACATAATATTGAAGAAATGTTTATGGTCAATTACCTGGGCTTTTTTTACCTGATTGGGAAGTTAACAAATAAATTATCGAAGGGTGATAACTCAAAAGTAGTTAATATGGCAGCAGAGAACTTTTCTAAATTAAACAAATAATATGGAAAACAAAAAAGTTGTATTAGTTACCGGTACCAGTAGTGGTTTTGGTGATTATATTGTAAAAACACTGGCATTGGCTGGTTATCATACAGTAGCCACCATGCGTAATATTGATGGTAAAAACCGGCAGGCAGCTGCAAACTTAAAAAACTGGGCAGCAAAAGAAAATACAAACGTGACAGTAATAGAAATGGATGTTACCAGCGATGCTTCTGTTGAAAATGCTGTTAAAGAAATGTTGGTTAAAGAAGGTCAAATTGATGTGATAGTTAATAATGCAGGGGTAGCAGCCATGGGTTATGCCGAAGCTTATTCTAACGAACAATTGCAGCAATTATTTGGTGTTAACGTGATAGGTTCAAACAGGGTAATAAAAGCTTGTTTACCAAAAATGAGGATCCAAAAATCCGGGCTGGTCATTCAAATTTCAAGTCTGGCAGCAAGTTTACCTATGCCTTATCATGGCAATTATCCTGCAACTAAATTGGCCATTGAAACCATTATTGAGAGCTACAAGTTTGAAATGATGCCATTTGGTATCGATTTTATCATTGTACAGCCTGGCGGGTTCCCAACTTCATTGATTGATAATGCCATGAAACCTGTTCAGGAAAAGGTTTTAGGCGAGTATGGCGAATTAGCGGGTATCCCCGAAAAAATATTTGCAGCTTTGGCAGACGCACTCTCTGGCCCCAATGCTCCAAGTCCGCAAGCAATTGCCGATGCGGTAAAGGAACTTATTGAAATGCCTATGGGCGCCCGTCCTTTAAGGACAATTGTTGATAAAATGGGGTTTGAAGCAGTTACATCGGCGGCCGAATCTATTAATAAACATAACGAACAGACACGATTGGGGTTAATGAAAGCAATGGGATTTGGTCAGTAGTAATGGAATGAATGTATTCATTGTTTATACTACATAACAAACTTTCATATACTTTTCAAGGTTCTACTTTCATTAGTATAAACCAATAATATTAGTGTAACTAGTTAAGCTTCAGTTTCATAGAATGGAAAGAGTTTTATCATATCCGATCTATTATAAACTTAAATTAGTTTCCTTTATAAAAATGAAAAAGCTTAATAAAAACCAAATATCAAATTTGCAACCCATTTCTGCGTTAAATGGTTATCTTTAAATCTTTTAAATTGAATCTTATGCAAACACTTTCGCTGTTAAAATGTAAATTGTTTTTCACATTTTTATTCTTTATAATTTACAATTCTGTAGGTGCAGCTAAATATTATTTAGCAGTCAATGGCAATGACGAAAACTCTGGTACAATAGAACAGCCTTGGGCTACATTTTCACATGCTTTTTCAACTATCAGTGGAGGGGATACGCTCATTGTTCGCGATGGTACCTATGTGCAACAAATGCGGGATTTCCCAAGCGGTACCGCAGGGGCATACACATATGTTATAGCCGAACATGATTTTGGTGTTTTGATTGATGGTGCTTTCCTTGGAAGCTATGAGCGAACTTTATATATTGAAGATGCAAGTTACGTTTATGTCAGGGGGTTTAAGTTTAAATCAAACAGTGAAAAAATTGGCGGGGGTACCGGGCTTATACAATATTCAGATCATATAAAAATAATCCGGTGTGGATTTTTCGATGCTCCCCACACCGGTAACGTGGCCACGGTATTTGCAGGTAATGGCTCCACTTATGTCCTTTTTGAAGAATGTTATGCTTACGGTGGCGGGAGATATAAGTTGGGTGCTTATAGTGATCAAACAGCATTAACAGAAAAAATAATCTTTCGAAGATGTGTAGCCCGTCACGATTATCACGATTACTACGGTGAGCTTGGGCAGGTCTGCTCCACATTTACTTCTTATGATTGTCACGATGTTATTTTCCAGAACTGTATAAGTATCGATTCAGGCATACAAGGCGAAGATGGCAGCGAAGAAGTACATTATGGCCGGCTTGTCGGGGCAATGAACTGGGTTTGTAAGGATATGCACCCGCAGGATATAAGCGGGAAGGTACAGGGTTGCATTTTTCTCAACATCGAAAGTTATGCCGCAATAAGGTATCCCAAAAATAATGGCGAACATATCATTGAAAACACAATAATTTGGGATTGTTTGAGTGGCTATTACAGCCATGATACCAATGATAACGAGACAGGAACATTAAGCCTGGACCACATGACCATTGGAAACATCTGGGGCAACCCCAGTAACGATCTTAAAGCAGCATGGGGAAATGGTGTTTACAATGGCTATAAGTTTAGTAATCAAAATGTTACCAATTCAAATATTCAGGATTGCAACTATGCGGGTTTACGTAACTATTTAACCTCTGATTATAACAATTTCTATAATAATACCGAAGACTATGATAATGTTTGGGGGGTACCTGAGATTGTTCCTGGGACAAATGATCAATATGAAAATCCTGGCATGAAATATATTTGCCGTATCGAAGGTGATTCTCCCCTAAAAGGGGCGGCTTCCGATGGTGGAGATATCGGTGCATCTGTAGTTAACTGTTATGGAGTTTCAGGGACACTTTGGGGTGAGGTTGGTTACGATGTATTAACCAATGAGCCATTATGGCCTTTTCCTAATGAAAATGAAATTAAAGCGCAGATGTCAACTTGGACACCGCCTGCAAGTTTTACAGGACCGGCAACCTACAATGGCAAACGCGGTTTCTGCGCCGATGGCAATGGTTTGTACGGTGGCCCGATTACCCTTACCTCCTACATTTGGGAATATCTTGGAAATCCATGTCCTCCTGAAATATATGGTACATCATCAACACATGATATTGCAAATCCCAATTCAATAATAAACCTGCGGGTATATCCAAATCCTTTTGTGAATTCAGCAACAATTGAATACTTACTGGATTATCAGGGTGATGTAAAACTAACGATTATGGATTTGTCGGGAAGAATAATCAGAGATGAACACCTGTCAAAATCTAAAGTTGGCTTAAACAAATATGTACTTAATCTGAGTACCTGTCCGAATGGTACTTATATATGCAAGCTCGAAACTTTGCATTATACAGCTACCTGTAATTTAATATTGACACATTAATTCGATTTGATTATTTTACTATACAACAAACAGGCATTCTGTTAAAAATCAATGAATATTTTCCGTTTGATTATTAGCTCAAAAGGGTTTGAATAGTTATTTTTTGAAAATAGTATGATACGATTGTTTTTAAAAGCCCAGTTGCTAACAATCGAGTAGACTGCCCCGCCAGATAAACTGACGGGGAGAGCCTCTCACATTTATGCACCGGAGCTTATGCGCAGGTGCACCACC
>JAFGPL010000163.1 GCA_016936215.1 Bacteroidales bacterium | reverse complement strand
TCAAAGGGCTATAATACCAGGCATTGGTATTGGTCAGGGCATTCGGGGCGTTCGTGTTCACCACGTCGAGAACTTTAAACAAGATGCTGTTGACTTCGTCGGAAACGAAACGGCGGAAATCGAGGATTTTTTCGGGCGCGCCGTTTTTCGGACCAACATTGGGCAAACCGATTTCATCAAAATTGTTTATCCGCCTCGACCAACGGTGTGTTGCCCAAGCATCGTTCAGCTTATCGAGCGTGCCGTAACGGTTTTTCAACCAAACAATGAAGCGTTGCCGTACCGTTTCGGAATATGAAATTGGCCCGTCGCCCGATTCATTATCGATTCCGAAGGCCAGCAGGGCGGGATGGTTGGCATAGCGTTTAGACATAACATCGGTAAAGCGCAGGGCATATTTCTGGTAGTCGGGGTCGCCAACATCGTCCATGTAGCGGTGGTTCGGATAAAGAACATTCCCGTTGGCATCAACCACATCAATCAACGGAAATTTTTGGTGCAACCAAATTGGCGCAGGGCGAATGGCAATGTCGAGGATAACCTTAATACCAGCCTCTTTAAAGTCGTCCATCACGGCATCGAACCATCCAAAATCGAAAACTCCCTCCGAAGGTTCGTAACTGTCCCAGGCCAAATGCCCCATGCGGACAACGCTGAAACCGGCAGCTTTCATCAGCTTAATATCGTCTTTTATTTTTTCGGGGTTTTTATCGTCGTGGGGATGATAATTAGCTCCAACATAAAGTTGTGCGTTCCCATTTATCAAAGAAAAAGAGAAGATTACAATTGCTACAATTAAACATCTGATTTTGTGTTTCATTTGGTTTTAGTCAAGTTAGGTTTTTTTAAAAAAATATCCGGGGCACTAATTTCAGTAAAAAACAGGGGTCACAAGGGACTTTATGTGTCGAAGAGGGTATTGTGATGTACTAATTTCGATCCCAATAACCGATTGCCGGTGTGCAGATGCTGGAAGTTTTAGACGGTGTATTCCTATACGAACAGAAATACACCGTTTAAAAAACAAAATAGTTTACCAACCTGGATTCTGCTCCAAATTTGGATTCAGGGTCAGCTGATCGGTCGGGAGCGGATCGAGATATAATTTATCGTCCCAAGTACGATTCATGCTTGAATAAACCTGCAACAAGTTTTTTGATTTACCATCCCAGTCATTCAGGTTGTATATCATTCTGGTGCTGAAAGGATTTGTACCACCATTATACTTTGTATATCTGGCAACAACTCCATCAGTTACAGTAAGCCCAAGCATCGTTTTCGGGTTCTCAATCAATTTTCCGGCATTCCAACGACATATATCATCCCAGCGGAAACCCTCAAATGCCAATTCGATACGCCTTTCTCTTCTTATTTCGTAAATAATCGGAGAAACAGTATAACCATACCGGGGACTACCATTTAAATTGGCCAAAGGATCTGCCGGAGGATTAATACTCAGCCTTCCCATTGTAAATTCACCAGGCTCATCCAACCGGGCTCGCAGCTTATTGACGGACATGTCCAAATCAATTTGGGTGAGGGTTCCAAGTTCAGCTTTTGCTTCAGCGTAAATCAATAAAACTTCAGCATACCTGAAAACATACCAATCATAGGTTGTGTGAAGCGCTTCGTTTTGATCAGGTTCAGGAGTGCGAAATTTGAATGCCATGTAGCCTGTCGGGCATTGATTAACGCCGATAGGTGTAACAGGATAGCTGAATGGTTGGATGCCATCAAGATAGTATGGCATGAATTTATTATCAACCATATTTCGCAGACGTGGGTCACGATTGGCCATTTCCATCTGCAGTGAGTCATCCCCTTGATACAATGAGCTCAAAGCAATTGGGTTACCGTCAATACATAAAAAGTCTTCAATAAAATCCTTGCTGATCCCTGTTCCTGTTTCGTTTACCGTGCGGGATAAATAATGCATGAGCAAATCTTTCTTATAAACCCGGGGTAGCACGCATTCTCTGTTGGAAGTTAAATCTTCCTGGATAAACTGTTGCTTATAATACAAGGGGTAACCGTCGAACATGTAAAGAGCGTTGCCTTTTTCGATATCATAGTTACCCGAACTCATGACTGCTGTTGCCGATTCAACGGCCTTGGTCAAATAGGCTTCCCACCCGGACAAGTTGCGGTATTTCAGCCACGTTCCTTCGTACAAGCAGACCCGCGCCAACATCTGAAGCGCAGCATATTTATGCAGCCTTCCCGTCTCCAATTCGGATGGATCTTTTAGGTTGTTGACAGCAAACTCAAGATCTTCGATTATCTTGTCGATTACATCTTTTTTGGGATCCCGCGCTTTTTGTAAAAGTTCGTCGTCCGTTGTTGTCAGGTCTTTGTCGATCCAGGGAACATCCCCGAAACGCTTTACTTTATTAAAATATTCGTTGGCCCTAAAGAAGCGTATTTCACCAACATATTGGTTAATCTCATCTTCGTCTCCTTCAACGGTCTGATAATGCGTCATGAAGTAATCTGCATTTCGAATATTCTTCCAATCATCGGCGCCCCAACCGCCGCCGCTACCCGGAACAGTCATGTTATTAAACAAGCGGTTGTCGGGAGAATTTGGCACCATGTTATCGCTGGTCACGTCCAACGCTGCATCAGGCTCAGACAATGTCGTATAGAAATTGTTGGCAAAAAGTTTCAGGTCATCCGTCTTTTCCCAGTAATTGAGATCGGTAATGGTGTCTTCCGGCATCGTATCGGTAACATCGCATGAATAAAATGCTGTTAGCAAGAAGACAAAAATGATATATCTATTTATTTTCATTTCAGTAATAGTTTAAGAGTTAGAAAGTGAGGTTTAATCCGACAGAATATAACTTCGGAACGGGATAATTATAAACATTTAGACTTTCCGGGTCATACAATTTGCTAAGATTGGTCAGGGTCATCACATTCTGCCCGGTAAAATAAATACGGGCTTTGCTCATTGCTGCTTTTTTCGACCATCTTTCAGGAAGGGTATATCCTAAAGAGATTTGCTTCAGACGAAGGTAAGCTCCATTTTGCAGATAAAGTGTTGATGCTTCCCGGTTTCCATGCCCTCCGTTGATATATGGGCGTGGGAGAAAAGCATCCTTATTATCTTCGGTCCAATAATCCAGTGCAGCTTTCATCGGTACGTCCCATTCGCTGCCAATACCAAAAAAGCGGCCGTCGTTTGTCCATAAATCGCGTTTGGCAGTACCCTGGAAAAACAGGCTTACATCAAATCCTTTCCATGAAGCATTTGTCTGTAAACCGTATTGATACCGGGGCGTGTCGTTTCCTATTATTTTTTTATCGCCATGATCTGAAAGCGTATTGTTGCCCCAATCAATTACGTCATCGTCGTTAAGATTGACATATTTCACATCCCCGGGGTTCCATGTCCCTCCGTAGAGTGCTGACTGAGATAGCGAACTGTTAATTTCATCCGTGCTTTGAAACAGGCCTGATGCTTCATAACCCCAGATTTCCCCAATTTTTTGTCCTACATAATAAGTGTCTAAATCACCCGTAGGATTGTCAAATTTCGTAATTTCAGACTGGGCATCAGAGATGTTAAATGAGACAGAGTAAGCGAAATCTTTGATTTTATCTTTCCATGTTACAATAGATTCCCATCCATAGGTTTTCAAATCAGCAGCGTTTTCATTTGGAACACCAGTTCCCAGCACTGCGGGGAGGGGCGCTCCGGTAGTCAACATACCAATGGTATTGCGTTGAAACACATCTACAGAGAAGTTCAATTTATTTTTTACTAAGCCTAAATCAAGACCGATATTTCCCTGGTTTACTTTTTCCCATGTGAATGAAGGACTGATTAATGCACCGGAGGCAATTCCAACGGGCAAAACCCCGCCAAGCATATATTGAGTTGATGAAGTAATGTTGTAATTTGAGATGTAAGGGAAGTTACCCGGAACATTTTGATTACCCAGTGAACCATAAGAAACCCTCAGTTTTGCGGAATGAAAAATGTGCCCAACTCCTGCCCAGAAATTCTCCTCTGACATGCGCCAGGCTCCTGAAACAGATGGGAAGAACGCATAACGGTCATTCTCAGGAAACTTGGAAGAGCCATCGTACCTCCCGTTCAACTCGAAGAGATATTTTCCGGCAAAATCATAATTAAGGCGCGAAAAAATACCCTGCGTTCCCCAACTCGTGATACTTCCATCAACATAATCTTCGCCTGTCGCCCTGTTTATTGCCGGCAAGTCATTGTTAATCAAGTTCTCCCTCTTCGCTGAATACCATTTGTAATTTTTCTCTTCTTGGTTGTAACCGACCAACAGTTTCAGGTTGTGTTTTCCAAAACTCTTTTCGTAATCAACGTATGCATTCACCGCGGTGTAATAGTCGTTGTTGTTTTCCAATGTCACCGAATTCGGATTTACCCAAGGATAGATATTGGATTTCCCGGGTTCAGCCCACAATTCTGTAAACAGTCGTACCGTTTTTTCCCTGTTCCATGAATAGGGATTGTAGGTAAAATCGCCCTTGATAGAAAAGCCTTTGAAAGGACGGATTTCTATATTACCGGTCAGCCAAAGATCATTCACTTTTCGTTGGTCATGGCCTCCCTCGGCAGAAACCGCGAAAGGATTGGTGAAACTCCCCTGGCCTGCCCAAGTCCCGTCGGGATGTTTTATTGGCATTAGCGGACAAAGGTCGCCTTTGAGTTGACCGGAATAGGCCGAAATACCTGACCAACCAGTACTTCCACTAGAAGGGTGGTCTTCAAAAGAATAGGTATATTTTATCCGTGTTGAAACAGTAAGCCATTTCAAAACGTCGGTATCAAGAGCCACATTGACATTATGTCTGTTATATTGGTCGTCATAAGCTGCGAGAAGTCCTTCCTGTTGCATATATCCATAAGAAATATAGTACCTCGACTTCTCAGTTCCTCCTGAGAGACTGGAATTAATTTGTTTCAAGGCTCCATTTTTGTACAATTCTTTAGCCCAGTTTGTATTGCCGCTGTATTTGTATTTGCCATCTGTGTCAATAGCTGGGTCGTAAAAAACCGGCAGGTTATTTTCGGGATCATCATAGTATTTTTTTGTGTGTTCCATCACCCTGTCATCAAAATAATTACTCCCTCCTGCATTAACACTGGCTGTATTCATATAGGTGACATACTGCCAGCTATCGGCGTATTCAGGTATATTGGTCGCCTCAGTTGTTGTAAACGACGTTGCAACAGTTAAAGTTGGACGCTGTTCCTTTTTGCCTTTTTTTGTAGTGATCAGTACAACACCATAAGCGGCGCGGGCTCCGTAAATAGCAGCCGAAGAGGCATCTTTTAATACGGATACACTTTCAACATCATCTGGATTCAATAAATTGGGATCCTGAACAACCCCATCGACAAGGATTAAAGGATCTCCGCCGTTCAATGAAGTATATCCCCTAATATTAAAAGTAGCTCCCAACCCCGGCGCATAATTTGATTGTGTCACTTGCAGGTTAGGGATAACCCCCTGAAGTCCTTGTCCAATATTTGTGATCGGACGGTTTTCAAGCACATCGCCCTTAACAGCAGAAACGGCGCCTGTTAAATTTTCCTTACGCTGTGTTCCATAGCCAACAGCCACGACTTCCTCAATCCCAATGGTTTCTTCCAGCATGGTTACATCGATTTCCGTCCTGCCAGCCACAGAGACCTCCTGCATCCTCATACCAACAAAAGAGAAAACCAAGGTGCCATCTCCCGGAACATTAGGCAGAGAGTAGTTCCCATCTGAATCTGTTATGGTTCCCTGCACCGTTCCCTTTACAACGGCGGTTACTCCAGGAAGTGGAGCGCCGGAGGAATCCGTCACTTTACCTGAAACGGTAAGTGATTGCTGAGAAAGAGATGCTTCTCCATTTTTTGAAAGCGCTATTAAACGGCCATTGATTTTATAAGAGATATCTGTGCCATTAAAGATACCATCCAAGATCTCCGGCACTAACTTATTGGTTGCCTCAACATCCACAATCCTATCAACATCCACATTCAGTGCACTATACATAAAGTAATAGTCGGTCTTGTCTTCAATGATCTCAATCAAACTCTCGACACTAATTTGCTTTTGACTAATGCTGAGCCTTTGGTTTTGCGAGAAGGTGCTAACTGCAAATGATTGCAATACGCAAAGCAATAAGATTGAAAAGCTTAACCTCATAATAAATACAATTTTTCGCTTCCATACCCATGAGAGTAGGGAAATCATTGTGTAACGATTTTTTTTCATAATTTTGTAATGATTTGAATTAAATGTTCAGATTATTATGCCTTTAGCTGACTGCAAATTAGAAAAGGCATAAACTACATGAAGGGGTTCCGATAAACATCGGAATCCTTTTTTTAGGGTCTTTTATTTCATAGGCATCCGTTTTTAGTTTGGTTCTATTTCTTCATTTTCTATCAATCGTAAGTTTAGTCGTTCCTTCAGTTTTCGATATGGAATAATTAAAAGGAGTTGAAAACCGAAGGAGATCAACAACCTGTTCCAGGTTTTCATTTTTTATTGTTGCGGTAAAGGGATAATCCGACACTTTGGGGTCATTGACATCAATCTCTACATTGTACCACCTTGCCAGTTTTTTCAAGACTTCGGCTAATGGATCATCACGGAACAGGAGGGTTCCATTAATCCACGAGGTATGTTTATCCACGTTCACCTCACGAAGAATAAACTTTGGGTTGCCTTTCTCATAACTCGCCAATTGTCCAGGAACCACATGCACGAATTGTTTGTCAGGATTGTAGTTCCCTTTATAAAGCTCAACCTTTCCTGTTTTTAACACCACGTCAATGTGACCTTCGTTGTCATAATTCTTCACGTTGAAACTTGTTCCGGTCACTTTTAGGCCAATTTCTCCAAGTCCCAAAATAAAGGGCCGCGACGCATCCTTGGCAACTTCAAAAAAAGCTTCGCCCATAATTTCAACTTTCCTGAAATTTTCACCTGAAAAACTGGATGGGTACGTAATGGTACTCCCCGACATCAGCCAGACATTGGTTCCGTCAGGCAAAGTCGTCTTCCTTACCTTCTCGTTTGATAAAGATTCTTTGAGATACACCGTCTGATTATTGGATTGTTGCGGATTCAGTACCGTGAAATAGGTCAATGGAAGTAAAAGGCCAAGTACAAAAATGGCGGCTGCGTTTCTCAATCTGACCAGGAATTGTTTCCTGCCCAACAGCTTTTTGTCCTGCATCCTTGCTTCAATTCTTGAAAACAAGGCAGCAGAATCGATAGGCTCAACGGGTTCAAATTCTCCGGACAACCATTTTTTATTTGAAAGCATTTCGTATTCGAGGTTGCCTTTTTCGCTGTTCAGCCAAACAAAAAGGCTTTTCAATTCCCGTTCGGTTATGCTCCCGCTGAAAAACTTCTGCAGTAGCTGTATTTTATTGTCGGTTTGCATGGATTGTTTTTAAAGTCATAGGTAAATACACATGGACTTCAAAAAACTGCCACTCAACACCAAACTTTTTTCAGAAAAGACGAAGAAATCTTAAAAAAAGAGAATATTAATCATTAAAAGGCTATACTTTTTAAATTCTTCCTTTACGTGTTTGTTTGCCTTATTTAGCTGATGGTCAACGGTAATAACTGAAATCCCTAACCTATCGGCAATTTCCTGTCTGGAAAGTCCCTCCACTTTTTGAAGCAGAAAAATTTCTTTCCTTTTGACAGGCAACCCATTCAATATTGCTTCAATAATGTATTGTGTTTCCTGATAAAGGACATAATGGTCAGCTGAACTTTCTGAAAAATCGGAGAAGAACCCGAAATGTTTTTCAAAAACCGCCCGGTTAACTTTTTGCCTGTTATAATTCAATGAAGAATTCTTTCCTATTTTGAAAAGCAAAGATTCGAAAGGGTAATTTTCCTGAAAATTCTTTCTGTTCTCCCATATTTTCAAAAACGTGTCCTGAACAATTTCTTCGGTGTCTTCTGTGGACTTTAATACGGAGAACAAAAAAGAATACAACCGCTCATGATAGCGATCAAAAAGCAATTTAAAGGCCTCGGTATCTCCTTTTTTGAATGCTTTAATAAGTTGTATTTCCGAATTCTTCGAATCCAAGCTCTTAAAATGAGAATCTATGAAGCTACAAAAATGGCATTTAATTATCAGAAATCATTTTGAACCGAATATATAATCTTTTCGTCCAAAAAAACATTATTGCTAATAATGACCGCCTTCGCTTCCATATTTGCAGTCTTCCAGGCCCCGGCCAGATCCAGCCACCTGAAAGTGAATAACTAGATTTTACTTT
>JAFGPL010000162.1 GCA_016936215.1 Bacteroidales bacterium | reverse complement strand
TGCGGGGTGGAGCAGTGGTAGCTCGTTGGGCTCATAACCCAAAGGTCGGAGGTTCGAATCCTCCCTCCGCTACAAAGCGAAAGCAGATAAGCCTGTAAACTAATAATTTACAGGCTTTCTTCATTTATCCAGTGTCTTGCTCAGTGTGAATAAACAGAATATTCTTTTTAATTAAAAAAAGTAATTAAGGAAGCAATTTTTCTTTCAGATACTTTCTCAAATTTATTGGCAACCCCATGTAATCGCAATTTGATGCGACTAATTCTATCCAAGTATTGAATTTATCATCAACTTTTATACCCCAATACTGATTTAAAGTCATTTTGTCAGTGTCAGTTAATGAAGCCTTAATGCTTTCTAACAATTCCGCCATATTAATTATTACTCTCTGGACGTCTTTGTATAATTTCCCCTTCCACAACAACGTTCCTTTACCACCCGCTGTAAACGGGTCACGCATATTCGGACAGACTACACCATGATGATTAATTAACCAAGTAGCAACCCTGTTAAATTTATCAGGACTATTACTAAAGACTTCTGGGAAATATACCATTGCTGAGGCAATTAACCTGTTGCGTTCCCCAGAGAGTAAGTTATTCCATGATTTAATAATTAAACCTGTCGATTTCGGCTCATCTTGGTCGAGCCACCATACCTCATCACCCGCCTTTAAAAACTGCCTGTAATAGTCTAAAATTGGCTTTATCGGGTTCGTTGAGGTTCTTAATGTATCATATGGAATTGCTAATTTATCAAAGATGGTTTGCCCTGCTGACAAATTCATGTCAATCAAATACCGTGGGGAATGAGTTACAACAACTTCTGAAAGACATTCTTCATATGGTCTACACTTAAAATCAAAAGGCGACACCATTTTACCAAAAAGCATATAAATTCTTTCAACACCTTCAACCCGTGTGCTTTCAAGAACTGAATTTCCTGTTGTAGTCCAGTGGTCTTGTTTGGATGTTTTTACCTCAACACCATAATATTTCTTTGCAATAATATCAGGGAATTTTTGTCCAGAAATAAGTTCAATAGAGTTTTCAAATGGTGAACCTTTCGCTCTTTCGGACATAATATCCGCAACAACACCTTCCAGTTTATTTCCTAAGAGAGTTTCATACGTTTTTTGATTCTTGTTTGAATCAGACTTCAGGAAAGCAATTGTATTATCCAGTAATGACTGAAAAACTTCCTTTCTGGGTTCTGGATTTTTCGAGATTACCATTATTATTCACATTAAAATATAGATTCCATAACTTTTCAATACGTTTTGCAATATGATATGCCAGTAACGGGGGAACAGCATTCCCGATAAGTTTATATCCTACCGAAGGACTAATAAAGAACCTGTTACTCCCTGAAGGTATTACAAATTCATAGTCTGGGGGAAAGGTCTGTATTAATGCGCATTCTCTTGGGGTTAACCTCCGTTCAACCAACTTCTTTTTTACAACTTCATCAACATTTTTACCACCGTTTTCAATACTGAGCCTCCTGAATTCAATATTTCCGTGATGTTCTGCTCTAATAGTCGGACTAATGCTCTGCATATTGATTTCAGTCTGTCCCTGACAGTGTTTCCCCATGAACTTCGCTTTTGAATAATACTTTTGCGATGGGTCTGTTGATTTGTCAGGTTCAGGTAAATCAGCAAGTATCTTGTCCAGTGTCACTGGCAAATTCAGGTCTTTCCCCTTCAATGTAAACGAATGTGACGGTTTAGGATACGGATTATATTTTTCAGGAACTATGGATTTTGATAATGCATCCAATGCTTTACTGTTTAATGCAGATTTTTTGATACCGATAAAAATAACCCTTTCACGTGACTGTGGAACACCATAATCAGCAGCATGGAGTACCATCGGATTCAGAACTAAGTAACCGTTACTGTTTGCATTTGCAAAATCTCTCTGGATGATTTCTTTGACATTTGCCAAGTTAACCAGTCCTTTTACGTTCTCTGCAACAAAAATATTTGGCTTGGTAATTTCCACAACTTCCTTTAGCCACATATAAAGTTGTCCACGTGTTTCAACTGTCGGTATGTCTGCCTTTATTAATTTTCCTGTATGGTCTTTATGGGAATTAAATCCGTTACGTAAACCCGATAAACTAAAGTCCTGACATGGGAATCCACCTGTAACAATATCTACACGGTCTGGAAATATCTTTACACCTTGTTTATGAAGTTTTACCAAATCGACAATACTTTCAACATGGTAAACTTCGGATGAAAATCCCTTATTCTTAAAATAGTTAACCCATACATTTCTTGCTTCCTGTAAAATATCATTCGCAAATACGGTCTGAAACTTTGTCGGGTTCAGTCTTACATAATTGTCGGAGTACAATTCTTTGATGAAATCGGGATTGACAAGTTCATTAACAGATTCTTTGTGCACGAGAAAATCACCTTCAAATCCCAAATCCATTCCTCCGCATCCTGAAAATAACGATAACACTTTTATCGGTTTGTCGGGATTGTCTGGGATTTCAGCATCATACTGAATGTTTAACTGTGGTTCTTCGGTCTCGCCTTCCCGCTCAACCTTGGTTTGTAATTCATAATACCTGCACTTTGTTTTCAATTTACATTCCGTGCATCTCGGTTTTGATTGTCTGCAAACAAGGGCGGCAAAATCGAGAATTGCCCAGTTCAGTTCTTTACATCTTTTAACATTGATAACGTTATGTGCTAACTCCTGCATCAATTTGTCGTTCCGTACATCTTTAAACTCCTGAGGACTAAAGAAGCGACTAAGAACCCGGGACATATTAACATCAAGTAATGCAGCACGATGATTTAAGAGCAGAAGTTCATATGCATTTGAAATATATAGGGTTGACAGGTTTGAATCACTTAATTCATCCTTGTTTTGAGGTAGGTGTTCACCTTTTTGTATATATTCCTGAATAATCTTGAACAACCGATTTGCACGATGCTTATATAAACCGAGTGGTTTTAATATGGTTTCAAGGTCTTGTACAGTAGCATTCTTCAGTTTATTCCAATTAGGGTATTTTTTAAAGAAAGTAGGATAATATTTTGCAACGGTTTCCGCTTTAGTCCTTTGCAGCAATATTTCACTGATTATTACTTCGTAATTGGTTATTTTCTCCTTACGCCACGGAAATTCACGCTTATTGGAATTAAACCATTCCAACAAAACACGCCTGAAGAAAGTTATATCATTCTTTTTCCACATACCACAAAGATATCAAAATCTAAAAGGATGGTACACAATTTTTCGGTCATGGGTTCGCAATGAAAAATGCTGGTCACAGTTATTCATGTTGAGGTTTAAAATTACTTGTGGAAATATGTACCATAATATGCCATTATATGTACTATAATGTCAGTTAATACCCCCCACCACGGTCTCCCCGTCCTTGTCATAATGCTGATAATAAGCACATTGCGTATCCTGCTTTTTTGAAAATCCTAAAAACACACTTTTCACTGGATTACACGTCCTACACGCATATTTCTCAAAAGAATTTTGCGATTGTAAAATGCTGAATTATAATATTTTATAATATTCTATCGAGCCTCAATGAGATTATTCATTCAGATTTACTATTTATATTGGGTTATTAACCCCATACCCTCAATGCTGAAAACAAGAGTGCATCCCGGGTGCACTTTTCAATCAGCGAGGGTAATGAAACTGTATCAGCAACAGTAAATAATATTAAAAGCCTTGAAATCAACTATTTGATGAAGAAAGGCACAGAGGGTAATCAAATGGAATTATTAATAGTCATGTTGTTTCGGGTCGCACTGGCATTTGAGAGCCAGAGGGACACAATATGTTAAAGTATGGAATTAATCAACAGAATTCGTTATTGGATTTTACCGATGAACAGATTTATGCCTCAACAGGCATCGAGAACTGGAAAAATAAATATAATTCGTTATCCAAAAT
>JAFGPL010000161.1 GCA_016936215.1 Bacteroidales bacterium | reverse complement strand
TCGCAAAGCACTTTTCAAAACTTTAATAACGACCCTATGATTACCGGAGAGCGGTTATCGGCATGGAATCCGAATGCCGGAATTTCTGCATCGGTTTACAGCCCGGATTTTTTTGCGGGTTTATCGGCAATAAATATTTTACCAAAGATAAACTTCCTGACCAGCACTGCAGAAAGCGAAAGTATGATGATATCTTACTTTGCAATCGCCGGGTACCGGTTCCATAATAGCCGGAACATCCTGATGTTTGAGCCTTCGGCAGTATTCGGCGTGAAAGAGTTATATACAAAACAATTAGATTTAAACCTGAAGCTGTTCTACAAGAATATTATGTGGTCGGGTATCTCATACCGACACAACCTCGATGCGCTCCCGGGCAGAACAGTAAGTATTCTACCAACTATTGGGATTTATATTAAGAATCTGCAGGTCAGCTATGCTTTTGACCTTGGGTTCAAAGGATTGCAGAACCAGAGTTTCGGTTCACATTATATATACCTGGGCTGGAGCCTTTGCAAAGAAAGCATGAAGATGGTGCCCTGCCCGGTTTATGACTGATTAGTCCACACAAAATTCAACCGTAAAACCTTTGGGTATTTTTGGGACCAATGCCCAGTTCATGCTGACAATAAGCATATCGCAACTGCCGGAATATTCAACATGAATTTTGTATACGATTTCTTTACCGTTTTCATCCCTGAAAACCTGTCTTACACTATATGCATTGCAACCACCAACGCTTGTGAGCTTACCGATCAAAGAATATTTACTGAAATCAATGGACGGCAAAACGGCCGTGTCGCAATTCAGGTTAAAGGGGTGTATCCTGACGGAGTCACCGAATTCCTGGTAAGATGCTTCATCCTTTATAACAACTTCAGAATAACCTTCGTCAAAAAACCCTGAAAAACAGGTACCGAAGAAGTTCGGTTCAAGAAATTCAACCTGGTTGGTTATATCTGTTAACTCATCATTTTTTTCACATCCGGGTATTACAAAAAGAATTGATAAAATCATTAACATGCAACAGTTGGATGTGTATTTTCTCATTTCATTGGATTTATTTCTGGTATGATGGATTAATGAGTAAAAGGGTTGCCTCTATGAAAACTTTCCAAAAGTTCCAAACTTTTGGAAAGTTTAGATATTTTTCTTCAAGTCGCAGGTATGGGCATATTCCAAAAAGGAAATGTAACCGGACAGTACTGGCGAGAAAATCTCATTAAGAATAAAAAAAGAAGGAGTCCGGGTTTAGGACTCCTTCAAAATGGGCTTAGTTAGCGGGTGTATCCCGATTTTCGAAATTTTAGTTAGTCTTAGAGCGTAACAAATGTAATAAAATGTTATTGAATTGCAACTTTCTTTAACAAATTTCTTCCGAAAAATGTAGGAAAATACATGAGTTCGATGCGGGCAGAGTTTATTGTATAGGTCCCTTCGTGCTTCGGAAGAAGTTCAATGTCAAACTTATAATTACCTTTTATGAGTTTTTCAAAAAAGATGCAAACCCGGTCTTTGTAATATTCACGGTAAACCTCGGGATAATTTCCCTGCTTTTTGTTTTCGTATGTACAACCGGCCGGAATGGGAACTTCGAGCATAACATATTCTGCATCGGCTTTAACTTCAACTGCTACCTGTAAAATTTCGGATTTACCTGATGACAAAACAGAATCACCATCAAAAAAAGAGGTAACCACCCTGAAATCATCATCAACAATTGATGGATTGCTGTTATGAATTGTCTGGTATGCAGTGAGGTAAACCGTGCCATTGCCTTTTTTAATGATTTTAAGTGAATCCCCGGGCGCAAATTCTGCTTCAAAAGGATATTTTTCAATAGTCGTGTCAAGGGCCCCTTTTGTGTCAATTACCGGCAAGGCAATTTTTTTATCAGTAATTTCAATATCAGTCAAAATGGTTTCAAGAATTTTCGACAAAGCATAAGTATTTCTCCAACCCCCGATGTTGCGTTGTTCGAGAAGATAATTCCTGATAAGGGGTAGCATGGATGACTTTGGATTATCGTTACGGATTATTCTGTAGGCGGTTAAGGTCTGTTCAATATGATTACCGCAAACCGAATAGTTGTGATCGCCCCAGTATATATTCCCCAACATGGTGGTTTTTTTGTTACTGTCCAGAAAATCAAGTCTATATTCTGCACCAAGAATTTGCTTCAGTTCGGTAAGTTCGAGATAATCCTTAAACGAACCGGTATAAACTTTACCAAGTTCGTTAAGGTATCCTTCATAATCAACTTTTGCATCAAACAATTTCAATATTTTCAGTATTCTTATCTTGTCTGAAAAACCAGCGAGGTTATAATGCCACACGAGTTTTTCTGTTAATTTGGATATATCTAAATGAACTTCATAACCGGCTTTTTTTGCCATCGTGAGCGCTTCGAGCACATGAACACTTATCCACACCGACGCCCCGGATTGAGGCCACCAACCCCAAAGATCATCTTCTCTTTGCGAGTTTTCAAGTCTTTTTACCAGGTTTTTAACCAGATGTTCATGCCTGAACCTTTGCCCAAGGGTTTCGATTATGTTTTTTTCAATAATCAATGCTTTGAGTTTACTCGCCGACTGCTCATTGCACAAATACAAGTAATTACGAAGCCATTTTGTTTCTTCGAGAATAACATCCTTGAGATTTGACTGTACATATAGCTTTACATTTCCGGCATCAGGATCAAATGACATAGTAAAAGCAGTGTCTTTGAATAGATTATAAAACTGTCCTGTTCTTTCTATGGTGCCTTTTCTTACCACAGGTATTTTTCTCTCTTCTCCGTCAAAATAGCCATCGGCAATTTTTTCGAGGTTATAAGTAACCGAAATGGTATCGGCATTTTCGGGAATTACTGGCAATGTATCAATAAAAGAATGTATCAGTTTGCCGGTTGCCTCAAACCGGGAGGTATCGTTTATTTTAAACCGGCGTAAAATTACTGTGGTATCGCTTGTATAATTTATTGATTTCCCGAATACCATTGAAGAATCACCTTCTACAAGAAAATCAGGTACAGCCAGTAATCCCAGCACCGGTTTATATGATTTGATTTCGGTCTGTGCGCTTCCGGTGAACTTTTTATTACCTGCAGCAAGTACAAAAGTTCTCCAGGAGGTTACATCATCGGGGAAGGTGATACCGAAAGAGGCCACTCCGTTTTTATCGGTTTTAAGACGTGGTTTCCAGAAGGCATCATCTGAAAAATTCTTTCTTATAGAACTTTGCTGAAGTTCTCCAAAAAGTATTTCATGGTTTGGTATAACTGAGCTTTTTGAATGATTTCCTTTTCCTGTAGTGATGAGTATAACGCCGTTAGCTGCCCTTGCTCCATATATGGCCGTTGCCTGGCTGCTTTGAAGTATCTCGATTCTCCCAATCAAACCAGGGTCGAGGTTAAAAGCATCTCCATCGTATGGGATTCCGTCAATTATATATAATGGTGATCCGGATTCCACACTTGAAGCACCCCGAATGTTAATCGAAGCTGAAGCCCCGGGAATATAAATGCTTCCATCAATCCCCGATACCCTTCCCTCTAACATACCAGAAAATCCTGCATTTACAGTGGATACTGATGCTGTAAGGTCATATTTTTTCTGAACCCCGTAACCTATAACCACCACTTCTTCTAAGGCACAGAGCTCCTCTACCAGTGTACAATTTATCATATTGCTGAAGCCGATCGGAACAGTCTCGGTCATAAACCCGATAAAACTAAAATCAAGGGCAGTGATATCAGCCGGAACTTCAAGGGAATAGAAACCGTCAATATCTGACACTGTTCCAATGGCAGTTCCTCTTGCAATAACATTGAC
>JAFGPL010000001.1 GCA_016936215.1 Bacteroidales bacterium | reverse complement strand
ATTTATTTATCAACTAATTTTCGTAAGTAGAGCTGTTTGAATATCTTTGCCAAATTAAACCGAATTATTTAAAAACGCTCTTTTTTCATGAAAAAATATAAACGTTATACTGTCACTGCTGCACTGCCTTACGCTAATGGCCCGGTGCATATCGGCCATCTTGCCGGTGTTTATGTACCTGCCGATATTTATGTCCGTTATTTAAGGCTGAAAGGCGAAGACGTCCTGTATGTCTGCGGATCGGATGAACACGGCGTGCCCATTACCATTAAAGCCCGTAATGAGGGTGTTACACCCCAGGAAATTGTTGATCGCTATCACGGGATGATAAAAAAGGCATTCGATGAGTTCGGTATTTCTTTCGATATTTATTCAAGGACCACTTCTGACATTCATTATAAAACAGCTTCAGAATTTTTTAAAACCCTTTATGAGAAGGGTGAATTCATAGAACAGGTTACCAAACAATATTACGACGAAGAAACAGGTCAATTTCTGGCCGACCGTTATATAACAGGTACCTGCCCGCATTGTGGTAACGGCTCTGCCTATGGTGACCAGTGCGAGAAATGCGGCACTTCGCTGAGCCCGACCGACCTCATCAACCCTAAATCAATGATCAGCGGGAACCAGCCGGTGCTGAAAGATACCAAACACTGGTACCTGCCACTCGATAAACACGAAGCATTTTTACGGCAATGGATACTTGAAGGGCATAAAGAGTGGAAAACCAATGTTTACGGACAGTGTAAATCGTGGCTCGACCAGGGGCTGCAGCCGCGTGCCGTGAGCCGTGACCTCGACTGGGGAATTCCCGTACCGGTAGAAGGCGCTGAAGGAAAAGTGCTGTATGTATGGTTCGATGCGCCTATCGGGTATATCTCCAATACCCGCGAACTTACAGATAAATGGGAACTATACTGGAAAGATAAAGATACAAGGCTGATACATTTCATCGGTAAAGACAATATTGTCTTTCATTGTATTATTTTTCCGGTTATGCTCAAAGCAGAAGGCAGCTATATCTTGCCCGACAATGTGCCTGCCAATGAGTTTTTAAACCTCGAGGGCGATAAAATCTCCACTTCGCGCAACTGGGCGGTATGGCTGCACGAATACCTTGATGACTTCCCCGGCAAAGAAGATGTATTGCGATATGTTTTGTGTGCCAATGCACCCGAAACCAAAGACAACGATTTTACATGGAAAGATTTCCAGGCACGGAACAACAATGAGTTGGTAGCTATACTCGGGAATTTTGTAAACCGTGCGCTGGTGCTCACCCAGAAATATTTTAACGGTCAGGTCCCCGAAATATCAGCATTGAATGATTATGACAAAGTCACTATTGAAGAGATAGCGAAAATTAAAGCATCGGTCGAAACAAGCCTTGAAAATTTCAGGTTCAGGGAGGCGCTGAAAAATGCCATGGATTTGGCACGGCTTGGCAATAAATACTTAGCCGATACAGAACCCTGGATACTTATCAAATCAGACGAGCAAAGGGTTAGTACAATCCTTAATATTGCCTTGCAGATAACTGCTAACCTTACTGCCATTGCAGCGCCATTTTTGCCCTTCACGGCAGAAAAGATCAGAGGGTTCCTGAATATGAAAACACTTACCTGGCAGGAATCTGGCCACGCGGAATTATTACCGGCAGGGCATAAATTGAATCAACCTTCGCTGCTTTTTGAAAAAATTGAAGATGAAGAGGTAGAAAAACAATTGCAAAAACTTGAAGGGATAAAAATAGCGAATACAGGTAAACAAAAAAATGTGAAACCCCAGAAGCCATCTGTATCATACGATGAATTTGCAAAAATGGACATCAGGACCGGTACCATCCTTGAGGCCATAAAGGTGCCCAAAGCCAATAAACTGCTTCAACTGAAGATTGATACAGGTGTTGATGTAAGAACTGTTGTTTCAGGCATTGCTGAATATTTCGAACCTGAAAAAATCATCGGCAGGCAGGTGAGCATTTTAATTAACCTTGAACCTCGAAAAATAAGGGAGATCGAGTCGCAGGGAATGATCCTGATGGCTGAAGATTCAGCCGGTAAACTTGTTTTCGTTTCGCCGGCGGAGAAGACCGAAGAAGGTTCGGAGATAAAATAATTTCCTGTTGTTTGATTAAGAATAAATAATCTTAAAAACATGACAAAAGAACTCAATGAAACCGTCGAATTTCTGAAAGGCTATGGCGTAACAGAGCCGGAAATTGGCATTGTACTTGGCACAGGACTGGGCCAAATGGTGAAGGAAATAAATATCATAAAGGAATTTTCATATGATGATATTCCCAATTTCCCTGTTGCCACGGTTGAATTTCATCATGGCAAGCTGATATACGGAACACTGCAGAACAAAAAGATACTTGCCATGCAGGGACGGTTCCATTACTACGAGGGGTACAGCTTGCAACAGGTAACTTTCCCGGTAAGGGTAATGAAACTCCTGGGGGTTAAATACCTGTTGCTGTCAAATGCTGCAGGGGCACTGAATAAAAGCTTTAAAAAAGGTTCTTTGATGCTGATTGACGATCATATCAACTTTTTGCCTGACAATCCTCTACGGGGCAAAAACGATGAAACTTTAGGCCCGCGTTTCCCCGATATGAGCTGCCCCTATTCTTCCATACTAAATCAAAAACTAATTGAAATTGCCAACCGCGAAAAAATCACGCTACATAAGGGAATTTATGTGGCCGTAATGGGGCCAAACCTTGAAACACGGGCAGAATACAGGATGTTTGGCAGTTTTGCCGATGCCGTTGGAATGTCAACAGTACCCGAAGTTATCACCGCCAACCATATGAGCCTTCCGTGTGCAGCAATTTCGGTGCTTACAGACGAGTGTGACCCCGATAACCTGAAGCCCGCTGACATTAATGAAATATTAGAAATTGCCGGTAAAGCCGAATCGGGACTGATCAGGCTGTTTTCAAATCTGATAAATGAGTTGTAGGGTTATGTTAACTTTTTTATGTTCAGGGGCCATGTTGAATTTATTTCAGCATCTCATGAGATTCCGATCACGAAAAATCGGAACGGAATAACTAACCGTTAGTTTAGCTTTGACATATCGGTAGATATTCCGCTTATATAAATGATGTCTTGTCAGTTCATCCGGTCGTCGCTGGCAAAATTGTTTACGGCAGGGCTCCAGTTGTATATGTTGTAAATAATCATCGGATCGGTATCGTGAGGGATTTTCTGATATTTGCGAAGATAATTCAGTATTCCCTTTTCTCCCCCGAAATCTCCGGCAAACCAGTTGAAAAGCTGCGACACTTTAACGATGTTTTCATCGGCATAATAAGCAATTTTTGAATCGAGAAATGAAATGGCAGCAAGCTCAAGCTGTCCCTCAATCTTTTCGCTGTCGTATAACCTGATTGGCGGACAGCTTACGGCACCGCAATTAAGTGCAAAATGTATCCTTGGATCGGGGGTAGAAAGCCTGAAGAGTTTTTCGAAAATCGAGATGTAAGGCTTTTTCAGATAGCCTCTGCCCCACCTTATTTTTGAAACCCTGAGCAAACCATGTTCAATAAAATTCAGGCTGCAGGGTTGATCTGCGATGACAATTTTTTTAGTGCTGAAATGCAGTATCCTGCCATCCTGGGTATTAATTATTTCAGGGTCATTTTTAAGTAAAAGAAGGTTGAATGCATTGTAAATATTAATCCAGAAGGCTTTTTTCTTATTGTCGTCGGTAAGCTGTTCTGCCATTTCATCTATTGTAAGACACGAAAGCTGCTCAAGGATATCCTCTACATTATTTTCCTGCCGTGCCCCGGTTAACAGACGCTGAGCAAGCTCCTGTACAAACATACTGTCCTCCGCTTAAAATATTCAAACACAAAGTTTATGATTAATCTGATGCATACAAAATAAATTTATCAACAAAATAAGAAGCAAAAGGTTTTGGTAAGAAAGTCAGGTTCTTTTTATAAAAATCCTGAATATCAGCCATAACAGTAAACCATGCAACAGGGTGCCTATGGCAAAGGAAAGAAGAAAAGTGGTGTTTTGCCCCATTACCTCCAACACCCTGAATGACCAGAAAACAGGGATAACTCCGAAAATGAACTTCCAGGGGACAGGGACAAAAAAGCCCGCGACAGGAAGAAAAAGAATAAAATTCAGGAATTTCATCAGCGTAACCCCTTCAATTTTATTTCGGGCAAAAGTGACTGTAAGGAGTGTTATGGCAGGGGGAAGAAAAGAAAAAAGTAAAGCTGCAAGGACTACCTGCCACCAGTTTAGAATAATTGACATTTGAACAACCAGTAGCAAAATGGAATAGAAGAAGGAAAAGCATATCAGAAATCCCAGGCGATAAATGAAGAATTTAACATCAGACATGGGCAAAACTTTGTACATAATGAAAATACCTTCATCTTTTTCATCAAGCATAATAAAAGAGATGATAAAGGCCGGGAATGAAGCAATGACCAGCCCGAACAATGCAACAATAAGAAAACAGTATTCCTGCAATTCAGGCAACAGGTTTACAAGTGCAGGTAATCCAAACCGTATAAGCAGGATCATCATTACAGGAACAAACAATAATACTTTAAGGATATCGTCCCTGAAAATATTCCTGAAGTCGTTAACTATCAATGAAACAATGGTTTTTATCTGTATATTATTTATATTTCTGATGGACATTTCATTTTATTTACGGGTTTTGCCAATAATGAATTTTGTATAATGCTTTTCAGCCAGTATATAGGCAACAGTTACAGAAAGTGTCAGGATAACAAGCGAATATACGATTTCAAAACATGTTGCTGTTTTAAAAGCCGCCTTAAACAGCAAAAGCGAACCCTGTGTGGGTATGAGGTAAAAAAGCGAGGTATGGTACAAACCATAAAAATCGGCGAGGGGCAACACTGTAGGCAACATAAATAAAGGAATTAAAATAATATATTGATTAAAAGTCTTTACCCTCGAAACTCCTATAAATCCTATAAATATGAAAAGAAAAGATGAAAGTGTTACCGAAAGGGACAACCACAGAAAATTCGCATTTATTCCACGCGCTATTATGGTGATGCCAAAGCTGCAAAACAATGCAATAAGCGTTAAAGAAACTGCTTTTGACCACAGGTATTGCCATGGCTTCACCGGGGTGATGGCCAGTGCCTGGAGCGTATTGGCATCCTTTTCAAAAAGTACCATGGCACCGGTAAATATAAATCCAAGCATGGTGGGATCGGAGAATATCAGAGAAGCGACAACCTCTGGTATATCGGCACCGGGAACTAGTTTGATGATGATGGTATAAAGCGCTGTAATTACAACCGCAACAGTTACAATGTTGTAGCGAATTGCAAATTTCAGGTCCCATATAATGGTTTTCAACAATTTAAGTGATTCCTGCTTGATATAGTGTTTTGGCATGGTGTGCAACTTTTTTATTTACTCCTTATACCGTCTGCTACCCGTAACGGTTTAGCTGCGATATAGCAGAGGCGATTTATAGTTCAGTTCCCTTAAAGAGTATTTAAGGGTCATATTTATACAATTAAAGAAATAATTTTTTTAATCACTATTTCGAGGTTATTAGGTAATGTAAACTGACCTCCCAAACCCTCCTGTGAGGAGGGCTTTAGCGACTTTCTGATTTTTTAGGAAGTTATACATAATTATTATTACTTTCCAATTCCTTATTGGGATACAATACAATAATTTGGCAGCAGGCAAGTCCCCTTTTAGAGCCAGCTCCGATTTTTCGGAGGGATTTAGGGGTCATATAATTACAATCAAATAAATATTTTACATTAATCATTATTTCGGGGTTTTTATTTGCTGTACACTGACCTCCCAAACCCTCCTGTGAGGAGGGCTTTAGCGACTTTCTGATTTTTTAGGACTTTATGCATTGTGATATTTCTTCTAAAATTCTTAATAGGATACAATTCAATGATTTGAAAGCTTTTAATTCCCATTATTGAGGTTTTTGGGGTCAGTTCCATTTTGCCTGATTTATGGTTCATATTTAACTAATTATTCTTATCTAATTATTGTCAGTTTGATGGTTCAACCTCTTTCCCGTCACTTTAATAAATACATCATCAAGCGTGGCTTCTTCTGAATGAATTGAAATCAAATGATTGTTCCTGAGTATTTCAAGAAATTCACTGTTATTCCCAATGCCATTCATTTCATAAATTTTTTGTTCAGCGACCCCGTTCTTGCTGTATTCGATTCTTACCGTGCGTTTTCCATTCTGAAGTTTCAGTTGTTTTGGCGAATCAATGGCGCTTGTTTTACCTTCTGCGATAAAAGCTACACGGTCACACAGTTCGTCTGCATCGTGCATGTTGTGTGTAGTCAGGAAAATGGTCTTTCCCTTGCTTTTCTGTTCCAGGATGATATTTTTTATGTTTCTTGCATTCACCGGGTCAAGACCGGATGTAGGTTCATCGAGAAACAATACCTGGGGATCGTGAAGCAGGCTGCGGATAAAATTCAGGCGCATTTTCATGCCTTTTGAAAAACTTTCCACCTTTTTTCCTGCATCTTCTTCAAGGCCAACCATCTTTAAAAGTTCAAGGGGATTTCGGGTTGGTACATTGTAAAAGGTTGAAAAAAACTTCAGGTTCTCAACAGCGCTAAGTTTGAGATAATGGTTGGGGAGTTCAAAACAGACGCCAATATGATCATAGTATGAATGAGCCCAGTATTTAAGATTTTTTCCCATTATACTTATATCTCCCTGGTACGTACCCATCAAACCGATAAGAATTTTCTGGGTAGTGCTTTTGCCTGCACCGCTTGGACCTAAAAAGCCGAAGATTTCACCCTGTCTCACTTCAAAACCCAAATTACTTACTGCCTGGATTTTACTTTTAGGGTAAGTGTAACTCAGATTATTTACCTGCATCATGGCTGTATCATTTTTCATTTGAAAATCCTTTTTCCAATATTGTTCCGAAATCTTTAACGATGTTTACAATTTCTTCTTCAGGAAGTGAAAAGACCGGTTTCTTTTCCCTGATGTTTTTCCTGAAATCAAGATTGAATTTCTTTTCAATAAAATCATAGATGCCTGT
>JAFGPL010000160.1 GCA_016936215.1 Bacteroidales bacterium | reverse complement strand
ACCAGCACCACTTTCATCCTGGCAGCTTTGGCTGCGATTGCACCGTAAAAGGAATCTTCAAATGCAATGCACCTTACCGGATCGGCATTCAACATCTCTGCTGCCTTAAGATAAACAGCAGGGTGCGGCTTGCCATATGCTTCAGATTCGCTTGAACAAACGGCTGCAAACTTATTCTTTAATTTTATTTTTTCCAAAACCGTTTCAATAATTTTCATCTCCGATGAGGATGCTACAGCCATAGGAATCCCGAGTCCCGAAAAAAAATTTAACAAAGGTATAATCCCATTGTTTGGTTTCCCATGCTTATCAACGAGGTCGAGCAGTTCTTTAATGATTTCACCTGCCACCTGCTCTTTCGGTTTACTATTCCAGGGTTTGTAATTAAACCAGTACTGCACGGTGCTGTTGTTGTCAAGGCCAATGGTCTGACGGCACATGTCGTCGGTAAGTTCAATGTCTACTGTCTTAAAGACTTTTTTTTCTGCTATTCTCCATAATGGCTCAGAATCAATCAATACGCCATCAAGGTCAAAAATTACCCCCTCTGTCATGCACCTAAATTAAACATTTGCAACCCTTATAATATCAGCGAAAACACCGGCGGCAGTCACCGCGGCACCTGCCCCGTAACCTTTAATCACCATAGGCTGGTCGCGGTATCTTTCAGTTTGAATAATAATAATATTGTTACTGTCATCAAGAAGAAATGCAGGGTGCAATGAATCTATCTCCTGCAGGCCTATCGAGGCTTTGCCCTTGTTTAGGGAAGCTACATATCGTAGTTTCCTGTTCTTAGCGCTTACCTGCTTTCTGCGTGTTTCGAAACCGGCATCATGTTTTTGAACTGTTTTCCAGAAGTCATCGAGCGAACCTTTAAACACATCATCGGGTAAAAACGGGTCTACTTTGATTTTTTCTTTTTCAAGCTGGTAACCGGATTCACGCGCCAGGATCAGCAGTTTCCTGATTACATCTGTACCGCTGAGGTCGGTCCTTGGATCGGGTTCGGAATACCCTTTTTCCCTGGCCATTTTTACAGCATCGCTAAACTTGGTGGTTTCGCTAAGTGTATTCAGTATAAAATTAAGGGTACCAGACAGTACCGCTTCAAGCGAGATGATCTTATCACCGCTTCGTATCAGGTCGTTCAGCGTGCTAATGATCGGAAGCCCCGCGCCCACGTTGGTTTCATACATGAATTTGACCTTCTTTTCGAGCGCAATATTTTTCAGCTCTTTATACAATTGGTATGAAGAAGAACAGGCAATTTTGTTTGCTGTGACCACCGAGATAAAAGATAAGAGAATATCCCTGTATGTTGCTGCAACTTTCTCACTGGCGCTGCAATCAACGAATATACTGTTGCGATAGTTGAGGTATCTCATTTTCTGAAGGAAAAGGTCCATATCTGCCCGCTCACCTTGTTTTTCGATCTGCACGGCATAGTTTTCAAGATCAATTCCGTCCTGCACCATCAGCATCTGACGTGAATTGCTAATGCCTATCACATTGATGTTCAGTTTATGTTCTTCGAGCAACTTATTCTTCTGCAGCCTGATTTGTTCAAGCAGTTGTTTCCCAACAGTTCCTGTTCCCATCAGGTAGAGATGCAGTTCTTTGATATGCGAGAGGAAGAATCCTTCGTGTATCACATTCAGCGCCTTCTTAAGCGATTCTTTTTTAATAACTACCGAAATATTCAACTCGGATGAACCCTGTGCCGTTGCGATTACGCTTATACCGTTGCGCCCGAGTGATGAGAAAAGATTGGCAGAAATACCGGGGGTATTTTTCATCTGCTCGCCCACGATGGCAATCACCGACAGCTCTTTTTCAACAAGTATTTTCAGTTCGTTTCTTTGTTTGATTTCTGCCTCGAACTCTTTTTCAAGGAGCGGTATCGCCAGTTCAGTATCCTGCGGGTTAAATGCAAAAGTGATGGAATATTCAGACGAAGCCTGGGTTATAAGGATGATGTTAATATTATGTCGCGTTAATAAATCAAACAACCTGCCGGTAATATCGGTAGGGCCAACCATTCCGGAGCCCTGTAATGTAACAAGGCTCACATCGTCAATAGATGATATACCTTTGATGAGTTTATCCGACCGGTGTTTATCAACCTGTGCGATAACGGTACCTTCTGCCTGCGGATTAAGGATATTTTTGATATGAATTTCAATATTCTTCAGGTAAACAGGCTGAATGGTAGGTGTGTAAACCACTTCGGCGCCAAAATGCGACAGTTCAATGGCTTCGGCATAACTCAGTGATTTGATCGCAAAAGCTTTTCTTACTTTTTTCGGGTCGGCGGTCATAAAACCGTCAACATCGGTAAAGATTTCAAGTCTGCCGGCATCAAGTGCGGCTGCAAAGATTGAAGCAGTGTAATCTGTCCCCCCCCTGCCGAGCGTAGTTGTTTCATTCCGGTCGTTGCTGCCAATAAATCCGGGAATAACAGCAATTTTGGCCATGTTTTTAAACCTGAACTTTATCTGCCTGTTGGTAACTGCAAAATTTACCCGTGCAGCCCCAAAATCACTATTCGTTTTAATAAGGTTCCTTACATCAAGCAGTTCGGAACCTTCAATCACCTCTCTAACAATAAGTGACGACATAAGACCGCCGAAACTCAGAACTTTGTCCTGTATTTTAAAAGTAATGTCCCCGAGAAGGTAAATACCGTTTACAATGTTTGAAAGCTCTTTAAGGTAACCATTTATGCGGTTGAGGATTTCCGTAGCTTTCGGCCCCTGGAACAGAGCGCTGATGAAATCAAGGTGCATTCCTTCCACCTCGTTGTAAACCTTAAAAAAATCCCTGTCTCTTGATGAAGCAAGGTGGCAAAGTTGCATAAGTTTTTCAGGTATCCCTTTAAGCGCCGGAACCACAACTACCACCTGACCATCCTGGTTTTCAACAATCTTCTTCAGGGCGGTGATCCGCTCAGGACTTTCAGTTGAAGCGCTCCCAAATTTTAGTATCTTCATGGTTAAAGTGATTTCTCATAAAATTAGAAAAATTTATCAGAACAGACACAAATTGCAACAATTGTTTGCACCTAAGGGATCAAAAGCCGGGCACTCAGGTTTATAAAACAGTAAATCAAAAACCCTTATCCTGAGGTCTATACAGACTAATCTTGAGTAACAATTTTACAAATATTCTAAAATACACTGGAGGTAGTTCCTTCAGTATGTCTGCAATCGTTATTGCTGACAATAAATATTGTCATTTTCATAACAGTACAGATACGAATAATCAACATAAAATGATTTAAAACAGCTTTATACCTGCGCGCTCGAAGTATCTGTTTCTTTGTTAACTTTCTTAATCAATCCCTGCAATACCTTACCGGGGCCAACTTCGGTGAAAGACACTGCACCATCTGCAATCATATTTTTAACCGTCTGTGTCCATCTTACAGGTGATACAAGCTGTGCTTTCAGGTTTTTCCTGATCTCTTCCGGGGCAGTCACAGCCAGGGCTGAAACATTCTGGTAGACAGGGCATATCGGTAGTGAAAAACCAGCCTGGTCTATGGCAGCTTCGAGTTCTACTTTAGCAGGTTCCATAAGTGGTGAATGAAAAGCTCCGCCAACAGCAAGTTTTAGCGCTCTTTTGGCCCCCAATGCAGTAAGCTTTTCAATGGCGGCATTAATTCCTTTATGAGACCCGGATATAACAAGCTGACCGGGACAATTATAATTAGCCGGTATAACAATATCATTGATTTCTTCACATGCCTTTTCCACGATCTCGTCATCAAGCCCGACGATGGCAGCCATTGTAGAAGGTTCTTTCTCGCAGGCTTTTTGCATGGCCAGGGCACGTTTTGAAACAAGCGCAAGTCCGTCTTCAAAAGACAAAGCGCCAGCAGCAACAAGCGCCGAAAACTCACCCAGTGAGTGGCCGGCGACCATATCTGGTTTAAAATTTTCACCCATTACTTTGGCTAAAACCACCGAATGAAGAAAAATAGCAGGCTGTGTAACTTTAGTCTGTTTAAGGTCTTCTTCAGTGCCGCCAAACATAAGGTCGGTAATCCTGAAACCAAGAATTTCATTTGCTTTTTCAAACAACGACCTGGCAAGTTCGGAGTTGTCGTACAAGTCTTTGCCCATGCCAACATATTGAGCCCCTTGTCCGGGAAAAACGTATGCTTTCATCAGTTATTGGTTTTGTATAAATTATCGCGCAAAAGTATAAAAATATTTTAAAATGGATAAGACCCATAGCGACAAGGGGGCCATATAATGGATGAATCATCGTATTTAAAAAAAACAAAACATCACGTGGAAGCTTCGGTTTGCTTTTCAATATTTTAAATGAGATTATCAACCATCAATGCCAGAATATGCATGTAAATATTTGATTAATAATGAAAAAATATTTGTAAACCTGTCTGCCAGGATTCATCTACAATTTATTAGTAGCAGTCTTTTTTTAATCCTGCTGCTTTGGAAGTGTGAAATAAAATGATGACCCGGCGCCTTCGGTGCTTTTGACCCAAATCCTGCCCTTATGTTTGTCAACGAATTCTTTTGTAAGGATTAATCCCAGGCCTGTCCCGGTTTCATTACCAGTACCGGGCATACTCTCTTTCGATTCAATCCTGAACAACTTTTTCAGTTGCTTGTCATTAATTCCGGTACCAGAATCGTTCACAGCGACTGTTACATATTTTGGATGATCTTCGGACTCAACAGTTACTTTACCTCCAGGCATGGAGTATTTTGCAGCATTTGACAAAAGGTTCCGCAATATTACCCCGAGAAGTTCAGCATCGGCATAAACAGTTGTTCCCGGGCTTACCATGTTATTAATGAGGATATTTTTTGATGAAAACTGTACCATAAGTTCCCCGGCTGCGCTACCCACAGTATCGAAAAGATCAACATCTTCCGGTTTAAACCTGATATGGTCAAGCTGCGACCTAGACCAGTCGAGAAGGTTTTCCAACAACCTGTATAGATTTTTTGCTGCCAGGTTTAACGTTTTTGCATACTTCCTGCAACTCTCATCATCGTGTTCGTACTCTGAAAGAAGTTCAGAAAAACCCAAAATAGCGTTAAAAGGAGATTTCAGGTCATGCGAGATGATAGAAAAAAACTTATTCTTCATCGCATTTAATTGCTGAAGATCCTCCTTCTGCTGTTTGATTTTTTTCTGTTGTTCCTTTAATTCATCAATTAACTTCTCCAGCGCCTGCGACCGCTCTTTTTCCAGTATTTTGACAACCCTGTTTCCATTGTATAACCAGTATACTATTAAAGAAGCTATTAAAACGGTATAAACAGTAACCACGATATTAAGTACATCGTGGCTTACATCAGGTATACCCTCCATATTAAACAACCTGCGGATAGCATCTGAAAATTGCATGGCCAGCATCTGAAGAAAAGCCATCAGCATATGTTGAAGAACCGACATATCAAACAAGGCTGCTATCAGAGGATAAAGTGTATAAGCAATAAAAACCGGTGAATAATAGGAGATGACAGGGTGGTTTGTGGCAAAAACAGCAAAAAGGCTGACAGCAAAAATATGTATTTCAAAAGTGTAAATAGCAATATTCCTGGCCAGCATAACCTTATCTTTTCTTAACAGCCATAGCCCTGAGAAATAAACACACATGGCAACGCTTTGAATGATAACGCCCGGGACAAGGTGGAACCACCAGGCAATAAAAATCGCGGAGAATGAAATCAGGCCAATGGAATAATTGAAAGCATTAACCTGACGGAACATTCTTTTTTGATCTGCATCATAGAAATCAGAGACTTTGAGATTGATTAAATTCTGGACATGGCGTCGCATCGGCTTTCAATTACTTTACTAAATTTAGCAAAAATAACGGGGCATTCCAATTCAAATTAAGCCCGGTTATAAAAAAGGTTTCATCAAACTGAAATACAGGGTCATCCTTTAGTGAAGCCTGGTGCCGATAAGATGGATAAATTCTTCGCGGGTACGGTGCTCACTGAGGAAACAGCCCGTAAATGCCGAAGTGGTAGTCACCGAGTTTTGCTTCTGAACGCCCCTCATGGCCATGCATAGGTGCATTGCTTCAATGACAACAGCCACGCCAAGCGGGTTTAATGCCTTCTGTATGCAATCGCGTATCTGAACGGTGAGCCTCTCCTGCACCTGCAGCCTCCTTGCGAAAGCATCGACCACCCGTGCAATCTTGCTGAGTCCCGTGATATAACCGTTTGGGATATACGCAACATGGGCCTTGCCGAAAAAAGGTATCATGTGGTGCTCGCATAACGAATAAATTTCAATATCTTTCACGATCACCATTTGTTTATAATCTTCACGAAAAGTTGCCGAAGCAAGTATTTCAGAAGGATTAATGTTATAACCATGGGTAAGAAACTGTATTGATTTGGCTACCCTTTCGGGTGTTTCTTTCAGGCCTTCCCGGTCGGGGTCTTCACCAATAAATTTTAAAACTTCGTGATAATGGAAGGCGAGGTTTTTGGTTTTTTTATGGTCAAACTTGTCAATCCGTTCATAACCTTCGTCTTCAATTTCTTTTATAAAATCTTTATCATCAGACATTTTTAATAGTTTATTAAGAACCTCACAGGTATCTGTGAATATTTAAATTGCAGCAAAAACAAAAAATATCATTAATTTTAATAAAAAATCGGTTAAAGATAGTACTATTTTTCACCTTAAACGAAATTAAAACTTTACCAATTGAGAATACTAGTTGTAGCCTCTACACACCGTGAGGTAAAACAGATAAAAGACAAACTTCACCTGGTGCACCAGCACAGGTCGTACCTGTCGGGGCATCGTTATGGAAATTTGCTTATAGATGTGCTGGTTACGGGCATAGGTGGCATTTTTATGACCTACCAGCTCACAAAGATACTTGGCACGGTTAACTACGATCTTGCTATAAATATTGGCATTGCAGGGAGTTTTGATTATTTTCTTGAACAGGGCTTTGTCGTAAATGTTGTGCAGGACCAGTTTGCCGACCTTGGCATTGAAGAGAAAGGAGAATTTTATACCCTTGGTGAAAAGGAGATGCTTGATGAAAACAGCTATCCCTTTACCGAAGAAATACTCAGAAGTCTTGGCAATTTTGAGATTGAGGAAGTTGAAGGCCTCATTCCCGTTAAAGCTGTTACGGTAAACACGCTTCACGGATCGGTTGAGAGTATCAAACGCATAAGGGAGAAATTCAACCCGGAAATCGAAACCATGGATGGTGCAGCTTTTTTCTATGTATGCCTCAGCGAAAAAGTACCTTTTTTACAGATCAGGGCTATTTCGAACTTTGTAGAGATAAGAAGGATCGAGAGCTGGAACATACCCCTTGCCATCACCAACCTAACCGATGTTATTGTTTCTATTTTCGATGAATTAAGGATTGATTGAATTGCAATATTTTCTTTTCTTTGCAAAAAAACAACATATGATAATTGTTACAGGGGCTGCAGGCTTTATCGGGAGCAACCTTATCAGCAGGTTGAACGCAGAAGGGGTTGTTGATATTCTTGCAGTGGACGATTTTTCCAATATTGAAAAAAACAAAAACCTCGCAAACAAAATAATCGGCGAAAGGCTTCACCGTGATTCATTTTCAGAATGGATGACAGTGAACCACCAAAAAGCAGGTTTTGTTTTCCATATCGGAGCAAGGACTGACACAGCAGAGTTCAATAAGGAGGTCTTTGACAAGCTAAACCTTTCCTATTCCAAAATGGTATGGGAACAATGCTGCCGTTACCGGATACCCTTAATCTATGCCTCATCGGCTGCAACATACGGGCTTGGGGAATTGGGATACACAGATGCGCATGAAATTATCCCGGAATTGAAACCACTTAACCCATACGGCGAATCTAAAAACGAATTTGACAAATGGGTACTGAACCAGGAAAAGACACCCCCATATTGGTACGGGTTCAAATTTTTCAATGTATACGGGCCCAACGAATACCACAAAGGAAGAATGGCCTCTGTAATTTTTCATGCATTCAACCAGGTTCAGGCTACCGGCAAAATGAAACTCTTCAAATCACACAACCCCGGATTTAAAGATGGTGAACAGAAAAGAGATTTTGTTTATGTGAAAGACGTTACCGATGTTTTACTTCACTTTATGAGAAATAAAATCGAACCGGGCATATTCAACCTGGGTACCGGCAAGGCGCGCACTTTTCTCGACCTCGTGCTGGCCGTTTTCAGGGCAATGAAGAAAGCAGACAGAATAGAATTCATTGACATTCCAGAAGATATTCGTGAAAAATACCAGTATTTCACCTGTGCCGAAATGGGAAAACTCCGGGATACCGGGTATCAAAAAAAGTTCTTTGAGCTTGAAGATGGGATCGAAGATTATGTAATGAATTACCTAATGTCCGGAAGTTATAACTAACCCCTTTTATTTGGCTTTTTACCCGGACTGTTTTGTTAAAAATTCTTAAATGTGCTGTATTTCAAAATAATTCGGGTTAAAAGAATATTTTTTTGTGTACTTTCGTGATGACAAAAAACATAAAAATTGTTTTTAAATAATTGAATTAAAAGTTATACCTTTGCGCGATATTTTAGCCAATGAAATACGGTAAATTCCTCTTGATATTTTTACTGCCTTTAGTGTTCGGTTGTGGCGGATATGAAAAACTGCTAAAAAGTACTGATTCTGAACTGAAATACAAGAAAGCCTTTGAATACTATAACAAAGGTGATTATACCAGGGCCGGGACACTTTTTGAGCAGATTGCACCCTTTTTCAGGGGTACTACCAAAGCCGATTCGGTTTATTTTTACCAGGCTTTGACCTATTTTAAGCAAAACGACTTTATACTTGCCGGCCATTTGTTCAAAAATTTTTCTGAGACATATGGCAACAGCGATTTTGCCGAAGATGCTACCTTTTATGTTGCATACTGTTATTATTTATCCTCACCCAGGCCCGAACTTGACCAGACAGATACCTACCAGGCTATCCAGTCTTTCAGGTTATTTATGATCAGGTACCCCGAAAGTAAAAGAATAGCAGAATGTGAAAAAATGATCGCTGAACTTCGGGATAAACTCGTTGAAAAATCTTTTATCAGTGCAAGGCTTTATTTCGACCTTAAAGATTACAAAGCTTCTATTGTAGCATTGAGCAACAGCCTTACCGAGTATCCGGAAAGTAAGTTCAGGGAAGATATTATGTTTTTGGTGCTTAGATCGAAATACCTGCTCGCATTCAACAGCGTGGAAAGCAAACAAAAAGAAAGGTACCAGGCATCAGTTGACGAATATTATTCATTTATAACTGAGTTTCCGGAAAGCAAATTCAGGAAAGATGCTGAAAAGATATACGACCTCTCATCAAAGGTCTTAAAAAATGAGATTACAACGTTAAACGATAAAAACATAGAATAAATAATGGACTATAAAAAATCAAAAGCTCCTTCATCCACAACTACGAGGGATTTGGCATTACTGGAAGGGAAAACCGGTAATATTTACGAAGCAGTAATCATCTGTTCTAAGCGTTCAAACCAGATTTCTGTTGAAATTAAAGATGAACTGAACAGGAAATTAGAAGAATTTGCCAATTATACTGATAACCTGGAAGAGATTTTTGAAAACCGTGAACAAATTGAAATATCAAAATTTTACGAGCGTATGCCTAAACCTACATTGATAGCGCTCGATGAATTTGAACGCGACCAGGTTTTTTATAAAAAGACCCAGTAAATACCCTCAATGAATGCTTAAGGGTAAAAAAATAATTCTCTGTGTTACAGGAAGTATAGCAGCATACAAAGCTGCTATACTCACCAGGTTACTGGTAAAAGAAGGCGCTGAGGTAAAAGTAATGATGACAGCCTATGCCAAAGAGTTTATCACACCGCTTACCCTTGCCACGCTTTCAAAAAACCCTGTGCTTACAGAATTTTTCAATCCCGAAAACGGAGACTGGAACAGTCATGTAGATTTGGGCATATGGGCCGATGCCATGGTTATAGCCCCGGCCTCGGCAAATACAATCGCCAAAATGGCCAATGGTATTGCAGACAACCTGCTTCTTACCACATATCTATCAGCACGCTGCCCGGTTTTTATCGCACCTGCAATGGACATAGATATGCTGAACCATGCCGCTACCACAGAGAACCTTGATACATTAAAAAAACGCGGCCATTATATCATAGAACCTGCCACAGGCGACCTGGCCAGCGGCCTCAGCGGCAAAGGTCGGATGGAAGAACCCGAAAAAATCGTTGAAACCCTTGTATCTTTCTTTGGCAATACCTCACAAAAAAAAAAATAAAAATACTAAAGGGTAAAAAAATCCTCATCACCGCCGGTCCCACATACGAACCTATTGATCCTGTTAGGTATATCGGCAATCATTCATCGGGTAAAATGGGTTATGCCCTTTCCGAAGCGCTTGCTTCTTATGGTGCCAGGATCACACTGATTAGCGGGCCCACCAGCCTGTACCTTAAAAATGAGAATATTACACTAATACCTGTAACTACGGCAGACGAAATGTTTGAAGCATCGGTAAAACACTTTGCCCTTTCAAACGGGGCAATACTTGCCGCTGCTGTCGCAGACTTCAAACCTGCCAAAGCAGATAGCCGCAAAATCAAAAGTTCTCAGAACGGTCTCTTGCTAAACCTTGTCCCCACCAGGGATATAGCCATGCACTTAGGTAAGATGAAAACCGAAAAACAGTTCCTGGCCGGGTTTGCACTTGAAACTGAAAATGAAAAAGAGAATGCCCTGAAAAAACTAAAAAATAAAAATTTTGACTTTATTGTACTTAACTCCCTTAGGGACAAGGGCGCAGGTTTTAAAACCGATACCAACAAAATATCCATCCTCGATAAAAACAATAATTTATCTAATTTTGAGTTAAAATCTAAAACTGAAGTTGCTGAAGATATTATTGATAAACTTTTGGAAATT
>JAFGPL010000159.1 GCA_016936215.1 Bacteroidales bacterium | reverse complement strand
CTTTTTTCATTTGAATTAGTATTAGGGTTATTGATTGTAAATGTAATTAAATTTATACGTGTTAATTCATAATTGAATAAATCTTTATATAGCATGATTAGAAGATTACTTGTAATCTCCGGTTGCCTGTAAATACCTGGCATTGCTGATCTGTACGTTACATTGCGCTTCGGTAAGTATATCCCTTGCCTGTTGAAAAAGTGCCTGTGCCTCCAGCAGGTCCGATATGCCCAATATGCCTGATTGATAGTTATCCTCGGTAATGGTAAGGTTCTCCCTGGCCTGTTCAACTGATTTCTCAGCAATCTTCAACTGGAACCAGCTTTCCGAAAGCTCGTTGCCGGTTTGTTCAACCTGCAAGGCCAGCATTTCAGCTTTTTCTTCCAGTTCAACTGTAGCCTTTTCCACCTTAAGCTGTTGTTGCTTTATCTTATGTGAGCCTCCCCACCAATCGGTAATGGGAATGCTCACACTCGCCAAAGCAAGGTTTAGATTTTCGGTTTGGTCCATAGCGTCGTAATAAACACTCATCCCGCTGATGGAAACCTGGGGCATAATTTCACCCATTACCATTTTCTTCTGCAATTTCTCGGCTTCCACCGCCTGGTTCAACAACCGGTATTCCACCCTGTTGGTAACAGCCAATTCCGGATCTGCTGCCTGTGGAGGTAAAACTGCATCACTCATTGGCAGTTCATTGAAAACAAGCAGGGAATCATAGTCAATGCCGATATGCTGACAAAGCGCCCTGACAGTTAAGGCTATACCGTTATCAATCTTCAGCAGGTTGCTTTCCATTTCGTTTTGTTTCAGTTGTACCTTCAGCAAATCGTTTCGTTGCGTCAGACCGGATTCGTAATAATTGCTAACATCGCGGTAAAGTGTATCCAACATGGCTTTATAGCTAAGCAGGGTTTGTCTTTTGCCCGACAATGAAACCACATTCCAGTATAGCTCTTCGGTACGAACCAGTACATCGGTAATCACCATGTTTTGCTGCTGTTTGCTTACCTGCTCACCCAGTTTGGCCAACGCATTGCCGTTTCGGATCTGACCACCTGCATACAACGGAATGGCAAGGGATGCATTTACAACATTCATGTAATCAAGCGCATTAATTGACATGGGCGGAATATAAGCAAACTGTGTTGCCGATGCCAGGTTGGCCGGATTCCCGTCGTACACCGGAAGGTTCATTTCCGGAGTGTTTAATTTCATCATGTAATCGGTGGACCGCATTGCCGTTGCCGAGGCACTTATTATGGGAAAATAATTGGTAAATGCATACTTCCTTTGTTCTTTGGCAGCACTAACATCCAAATCTGATTTTATGATTTTTTTGTTATTTGCCAATGCCATTTGCTTGCAAGAATCTACCGACAAGGTCCTGTTTTGCGCATTAACTTCAGCAGGAATTGCTGTGCTTAGCAATACAATGGCAACAGCAAGCACCTTTGCCGGCTTTCTGCGTACCTTTCCTGTATCATCGGCCTGGTAGGCATATTTATACAAGACTGGCAGTACATACAAGGTTAACACCATGGATATCATTAATCCGAAACAGATTACAGTACCCAGGGGGCCCCAAAGGTTTGACCCGGATGCGATCATCGTAATGACACCAACTGCTGCAGCTGCAGACGTAAGAAATATAGGTCGCATTCTGCGTTTTCCGGCCATGAGTGCTGCCGTGCCCACGTCTACACCCTTTTTTTCGTGCAGGTAACGGGCATAATCAATAAGAATAATGCCATTGCGGACAACAATTCCGCATAAGCTGATGATTCCAACGAAACTGGTAACCCCAAAAGGATAGTTCATTAAAAAAAGTCCGATGGCGGCACCCGGCAATCCCAGAATCATGGTGGACATGATCAGCAATGAAAGCTTGATTGTTCTGAACTGGAAAAGCAATATAATGAATATCAATATTATACTAACCCCCAATGCAATACCCATGGGTACAAATACATCGGTTTGCTGTTCTGCTTCGCCCCCGTAGGAAATGGATACATTTGGCAATGACAATCCCCTGATCTCTTTCTGAAGTTTTTTCAATATTCCGGAAGCCATAACATAGCGCTCCTGATCCACCAATATGGTCAGTGTTCTGATACCGTTCCGACGGACTATGGTACCTTCGGTCCATTCCGGCGTAAGTTTGGCAAATGATCGTAAAGGTTGAGCCTCAAAGCTTTTTGTTGACGCTATGTATTGATCTTCAACGGTTTTAATAGTTTTGGGACTCTCTATATCCTGATAAAGGCGAACATCAACCGGGTAATCGTCCTCCCAGATGGTGGTCAGCGGAAGTCCGTTCAACGCCATCATCAGCGAGGTAGCCACCATTCCTTTCGAATACCCTGCGCGGTTGGCTTTATCACGATCCATTTCAACCATAATGTTTTGTTGATATTGGCCCCAATCGGTCCGCACCCAGGCAATGTGTTCTGTCTTTTTCAGTAGGGAATCAATTCTCTTTTCGGCATACCTCAAATCGTTAATGGAATCGCCGGAGATTCTGATTTCAATAGGTGCCTGTGTTGCCAGCATAGACAAAACCTTAAATTTTACATGTGCATTGGGAAACGCATCCACCAGTTTTTTGCTGTACTCGTCGGTCAACTCCCGGGTGGCATCATTTGACACTGTATTCAGAAGCAATTGCCCAAAATTGTCTGATGGCATTTGGGGCGCATACACCGTGTGGAAACGCGGAGAACTCGTTCCGACAAAGCTTGTTACCGTGGTCACCCGCTTATCGGCCATCAGAATGTGCTCCAGGCTATCCATTATTGCATTGGTGCTTTCCAGGGAGGAACCTACCGGCAGATATACTTCCACTGCCATTTGGTTACGGTCGATCTCGGGGAACATCTCCTGTTCAAGCTGCATGAACAATATAATAGCCAGTATCACTGAACCCAGGCCAATCACCAGTGTCATTTTAGGATGCCGGAACGCATTTTCGAGCGATCTGTCAAAGAATTGCTGTACCCTGTCGAGAATCGTCCTTTTGTCATTCTCTCGTTTATTGTGCTTTATGCCTTTCTTGATGAAAAGATAATTCATATAGGGAACCAGAAAAACAGCGATAAGAATCGACAGGATAAGCGCTATACCTATCACGTATGGGAAGGCAAAAAGGAATTCACCTGCTGATCCGGGCACCAGAACACTGAGTGGATAAAATGCTGCTATAATGGCAAGCGTAGCCGTTATCACCGGCACAACAAGCTCCTTTACGCTGCTAATGGCTGCATGCCAGGGCGAAAATCCATGGTCAATCTTCTCCACATGATTATCAATGATCACTATGGAATTGTCCACTATCATACCCAGTACAATGATCAGTGCCGCCAGGGTTACTGTATTGAGTTCAAAACCCATTACATACAGTATACCCATAGTTACCAGCACCGAAATGGGAACGGTTATGCCTGCCACCGAAGCAACACGGAAAGGCAATAATAACATGGTTACCAGCACTACCGCTATGATGGCTATTAAAAACTCAACCATGAATTCAGATATGGATTCATTGACATAATGAGGAAGGTTCGAAATCTTGGTTACTTCAATATCCTCCGGTACAGCGGCTTTAAACGCTGTCAACGACTTGTCTATTTGTTTGCCAAACTGTACAATGTTGTTTCCGGGTTGCATTTCCAGTGAGAGCAATATGGTCTTTTTCCCATTCTGACGGATATAATTATCTGGTTCCTGGTTTCGCCGCTCAATGGTGGCGATATCTTTCAAACGAACAATATTTCCGTTTGGATCGGCATACACAATCTGATCAGCGACATCCTTTTCGGAGTGAAAATTCACCGGAAAATGCAGCGGAAAATTCATTTCCCCATCATTTAACGAACCTGCAGCGCCCGATAATGAATTGGACTGGTATGCCATTAACAGGGAGAGCGACTTGATGCTGTACTCATTCAGTTTTTCGGGTTTCACCCGCACCCATATCTGTTCTTTTTGCAGTCCATAGTGCTTAATTTTTGATACAGATGGGTTTTTGCGACATTCATCCTCTAATTGCCCAAGCACTTTTTCCAGCTCTTTGTACGATTTGGTATCGGAGGAAAGGGTAATCAGCAGCGAGGCTGTGTCGCCAAAATCGTTGTTCGCCACAAGCGCCAGCACGCCCGAAGGAACCTGCAACTGATTTAGACCGTGCTGCATCTTTGTCCAGAATTTATCGGCATCTTTAACATTGTCGTTCAACTCTACAAAAATGTACATCATGCCCTCCCTGGATTGGGAATAGGTTTTTGCCCTTTTTATTTCTTTAAATCCAAAGATGTAATTCTCAACAGTTTTGGTAAGTTGCTCCTCAACAACCTTTGATGAGGCCCCCGGAAACACACCGACAATAATACCCTGCCGGACGGTGAACTGTGGATATTCGTTCCTGGGCATTTCAATTAGTGCATAAACACCAAATATCATAAATAGCACAATGAGCACTATGGGAATGGAGCGATATTTCATCGCCGCCTCTATGAGACTGTTCTTCCTGGTCTTCATAACTAAAAAACAATTGAGCTGTTATCCGATAATTTTTCTTTCCCTTCCACCACAACCATATCGTTTGCAGACAGGCCCAAGTGTATTTCAATACCGGCGTGAACATATTCACCTGTTTTAACCAAGGTTTTTCTTACACTATTTTTTTGGGAATCAACCAGCCATACATAAGGTTGACCGTCAGCATCAATACTAACGGCCCGGGCTGGAACAACCAGCACTTCCTTTTCTCCTGACAAACTAATGTTCACGTCGCATACCATTCCCGGTTTTATTTCACCATTAACATTAGCTGCCATTATCTTTACATCATAGGTACGGGATATTTTATCGGCCACAATACCCACTTTTTCCACCACCCCGCTGAACGACCGGTCGTCAAGGGCTGCAATGTTAAAAGAAGCTTTCATGCCTTTCCTGATCTTACTGATCTCGTTCTCCGGAACAGCAACTTTAACCAGTATCCTGTCGATTTTGACCAATTCAAAAGGTGCCGAAACGGACAATGCCGATTGCCCGGGTTCAACATTGCGTTTACCGATCATACCATCATCGGGAGCCCGTAACGTGCAATCATTGAGGTTTGAGCGTGTAATTAACATTTGTGATTCCGCCTGTTTTAGTTTGGTCTCCATTTCAACCCATTTTATGTCCGTCAAACTTCCCTTTTCATGAACTGACTTCAGCCGCTCATAAGCATCCCTGGCCTGCTCGTATGAAGCAAGTGCAGCATCGTACATATGTTGAGCATTGGTTGTATGCAATATGGCCAAAGGTTGACCTTTTCTGACAATATCGCCTTCATCAACAAAAACTTCTGCCACTGTTCCTGTACCTTTGAACATCAATGCAACTGTCTGTGAAGGCTCAACTGTTCCACTGTAACGAAAGTCATTTGCAGCCTTTGTAGTTATCACTTTTTGTGTGACCACTTTGACACCGTTTTTGTTTTGTGCATCATTACCATTATGCTGATTACTATGACATGCTGCAAGTAATCCCAAACAAGACAAAAAAATCAATTTTCTTACCATATGATTTCATTTAATGAATATATACTGAACGTTTAGTATGTTAATAACAAAAAAAATGCTTAAATCTTCAGTAGCTCATAAAATTCATACAATTGTTTTCTAACCATGTCGATGGCATGGTTAGGCGATTTCCTGGCCATAAGGTTGACTGCCAAACCTAAATTAATTGAAAACATATTCATTGCAGTGATATCTGCATCAATATCATCTCTGATTTCTTTTCTTTTAATAGCCTGTGTCACCGCGATCTTCGCTTTTTTCAATTCTGAATCGAAAAACCTGTTTTTATTCTTTTCATATCCGGGATAATGGCGCAGTGCGTCAATCAACAAAGACAATAGATTGACAGGTACGAAGTCGGTTGTTTCACCTATTGTATTGGATATTATTTTTTTAGCATTTTCAATACTTTCATCAATGTAATCAAGCAAAGATTTATGATTAACAAGACTTTTTTCAACATCTATCTGTACATATTTGTCCACCACAGCCATAAACAGTTCTTCTTTGTTCAAAAAGTGGTGATATATCGCGCCTTTGGTCAAACCTACTGACTTACTGATATCACTTATGGACACCGCTTCATAGCTATGGCTCAGGAACAGTTTATACGCCTGATCTACAATATATTCTTTAGTGTCTCGCATAAAATAATACTGAACGTTTGGTATGCAAATGTAAATGTTTATTTTTAATTACCAAAACTTTTTTGTTAATTCCTGCTAAACTAAAATAACCAGTAACATAAAAATACCGGTATTCCCGGTGCTTAACCTCAGAGATAAAAAAAGAGGCTGTGTAAAAAGTTATAAAAAAGAGCGTAGTCAGGAGACCATAGCCGTCAACTTAAAAACAGCTTACGCCCTTACAGGGCTTATATTCAATGCGTTGATCTTCACACAGGGTGTTACCCTGTGCTATTGCTGAAGCCCTTTCAGGGCAAGTATTTACATGCATATAGAGCCCTGAAAGGGCGTTAGACACTAGCCCAGGGCATAGCCCTGGGTCTTAAGGCAGCATTCAAACATAAGCCCTGTAAGGGCGTAAGCAATTTTACAAATTGTTAAGTTGACGGCTATGGTCAGGAGACTACGCTCAGTATTCAGAGCTGGGCTGTGAAAAAAATCAGGTTATATGGACATGTCATTGTGAACACAGTGAAGCAATCTCCTGCAGATGAGAAGATTGCTTCGGTTGTACCTCCCTCGCAATGACAATCGGAATGACTTTTTACACAGCCTCTTTTATGCTGATCAGGCAGGCATACCAGGCAGTGAAAAGCCGTTAAGATATTCATGCTTTACCAATGAAGCCACAAATTCCTTTGCATTCTTTTGGCTCGGATCACCGGCACCCATGCCTGGAAATCCGCCACCACGCTGACTACCAGCGCCACCTGCTTCCCTGGCAGCAGCGGCTGCTGCAGCCATCATCTTGCCGATATCCATCACATCGGTCCATGTGGATACTTTGTCGTTGTCGGAAATGTTGGTGAACTGCATATTCGGG
>JAFGPL010000158.1 GCA_016936215.1 Bacteroidales bacterium | reverse complement strand
TCTTGAAAGTCAGGAGTTTACTAAAGTAAATGACTGACTTGAAAGACGAGCATAACGCAGTAATTGGCGTTTTCTTAGAGCCACTAAGTACCGTTTTTTTAATATTGATGCTCGCTTCTATTATCAAAGAAAGCCACGAGTTCGATAATATTATCTTTTATTCGATAGACCAAAGAAGTCTGGGGCGCAATTACATATCGTCTCAGTTTTTTTGTTTGCCGGAAGGCGGGCAAAGGTGTTTATGGGTTTTTAGTTTTTCAACCAGGCTGTCAACTTTAGCTTCAAAGTCCTCTGCTTCTTTAACTGTCCACTTTTCAAGTATCCGCGAAAGTGTTTTCAGGTATGTCTCTTCGGCCAAGGGGGATCAGGAGATGAGATATTCCTTTATTTCCTGCCGAGTAATTTATCCACTTTCCGTTATACTTCCCCGTGTGGTATCCCTTCAGCGTTTTCAAGCTGTTTCAGACCAATGTTAATGGCTCCTTTTCCTGGTCGGAAATTGTGTCCCACCAATCAACATTTTTGTCTTTAAGTGTAGTGAAATAAGCCTGCACTTTACTGAGGATACTTTCATCATTGGTTTCTACAATAAGCTTATGTAAATATTTTTTTATTTCTGCGGTACTTGCGTTCATAAGAATTAGTTTTAAATACTATAAGCCTGATTGGCTTTATGCCTCACAATATTGAATTTTAAAGATAAAGATATTAAAAAGGCTGGTTTAAGCAATCAGGATTAAATATACAAAATGGTATTCAAAAAACTTTTATCCTATCTTTTTTGTTCTTTCTTACAGGCCAGATTTTCAGCCTATGCATTCAACATGTCCCTTTGCCTAAAGGTCTTAAGCCTAAATTCCCCTTTATACCTCATTCTTATAGCTTTTCAAAAGTTCTAAACTTTTGGAAAGCTTTTATAAAGCCTTCTTCAGGTGCTTTACAAATCCATAGATATCCTCTTCTTCTGTATCAAACGATGTCATCCATCTTGCTTCGGATTTGTCTTCATCCCATACATAAAAAAAATACTCTTTCTGAAGCAGGGGTATGATTTCTTTGGGTATGATGGCAAAAACCCCGTTCGATTCTACTTTTTGGGTGACCTTAACCCATTCTATTCCCGAAACCTCCTTGTAAAGTAGTTGTGCCATCCTGTTTGCATGTGCAGCATTCTTTTTCCAAAGGTTATCGTTTAGGTAGGCTTCAAATTGTGAAGAGATGAAGCGCATTTTTGAGGCAAGCTGCATACCCTGCTTGCGTATGTATTTGAAATCCCCGGCAAGTTTGTTATTAAAGAAAATAACCGATTCTGCAAAGAGGAGGCCATTTTTTGTTCCGCCAAATGACAGTATATCCACGCCTGCATCTGCAGAAATTGTTTTCATATCTGTTCCAAGGCTCACTGCTGCGTTGGCGAGCCTTGCACCGTCCATATGCAGAAACATGTTGTTTTTATGGGCAATATCTGCCAGGTTTTTAATTTCATCAGGTTTGTAAACAGTACCAAGCTCTGTAGATTGACTGATAGAAATAACTTTAGGCTGGGCATGATGTTCAAAACCAAACCCTTTCAATTGTTTGGTGACCATTTGCGGTGTGATTTTGCCATCAGGGGTTTCAAGGGTAATAATCTTGCAACCTGTGAATTTCTCAGGGGCTCCGCATTCATCAATATTTATATGTGCGGTATCGGCACAGATAATTGAATTGTATGAATTTGTGACAGCCTTTATTCCAAGCACATTGGCTCCTGTGCCGGTAAACACGAAAAAGACTTCGCAATCGCCAAAATGTTTTCTGATTGCATTTACTGCCCTGCCGGTATCATCATCATTACCATAAGCTATGGCGTGCCCTTTATTTGCATTGTTTAAGGCCAGCATAATTTCAGGGTGGATGCCCGAGTTGTTATCACTTGCAAATCCGCGTCTGTTTTTCATGGATCATTTATTTTTCTATCAAATTTCGCAATTTGTATAAAATAAAAAACCATCCCTGTTATTAAGGATGGTTTTGTAGATATATCTGTTTCAACCATGTCAGTTTTTCCTGGTACGAACAATGGTTCTTTCGTTTATCCAGCAACCAACTGTATATTCCTGTCCGTCTGAGAGTCCCCTGAAAAATGATTCCTCTTTGTTAGGGAAAGCAGCGGTGTACCTTTCTATCTGCTCATTGGCCCTGTCGGTAACACTTGGGTCAACTGCCTTGGCTTTGTTGAATTTATCAACTGCGGCCCAATATACTGCAGACCTTTCAAACTGGTCGGCTCCACAAGATGCGCTGCTTGCTGCATAAGCGCTTCCGATAAGAAGATATGCATCGCCAAAATTTGGTTTTACACCCAGGGCACTTAATGCACTGGCCCTGGCTTCCTGGTAATTTCCCTGTGTATAGTTTACAGAGGCAATTTTATAAAGGTAATACGACTTATCGTCAACGGCGGTCTCCTGTTTGGCGGCTTCAGCATAATAATCTTTTGCTTTTTCATATTCACCTTTACCTTCAAGCACTTTGCCTATATTATAGGCAGCTTTGGCAGAAGGCTCAAGCTTATATAGGTCTTCCGATGCTTTAATAAACAATTCATGTTCTTCGCAACCCGTTTTCCCCATTAAATCAGTGATGTTTTTCAATAGGGCCAGATCGCTGGGCGTTTGCTCATATTTCGGGGTGAAAATGGTGATAAGCGCTTCACAATCGGCGGCACCGCTTTCGGCAAATATTGTTTCAATATTTGTAATTGCAGCTTTAACATCATTGGTCTCGTTTACTTTTAACTTTTGATTGAGAAATTCACTTACATAAACATAATCGCTGATAAACTCCGAAGCCGGTTTCTGGTTACTCCTGTATAGGATGTTGGAGGCCTGGAGAAAAGTTATACAAACAGCTTCTTCAGAGCGGGCTTTGCCCAATTCAAGTGATTTCTTCAGATAGTCATATCCTCTTTGTATGGAGTCAGGTTTGTATTTCAGCATGTCAATCCCTTTAAGCCCCATAACATAATCTTCCTGCCCGAAATGCTTCATACGTGTATCATACATTTGCATCAGGGTATCAAGGAACCTGTCTGCTGTTTCTTTGTCAGCAGCCTTTTCGATTTTGTTTTTCAATATCCTTGCCCCGTAAATGTAAATATTCTTGTTTGAGCCCGGACAATTCGTATAGCATTTTTTCCACGAATCAAATGCATAGTCATACATATTGATTTTAACAAATTCTGTCATGGTAGACAGATTTCCGGCACATTCTTTTCTTGCTTCCTCTGTTTCTCCGTATTTAGGATTTTGCAGGTACGACTGACTGTTTACTGCTATGCCTGTTACAAAAAGGAAAAAACTCAAAAAGATAGTGCATTTTGAAATTTTACTTTTTAAACCCATAATCCTCTGTTTTTTGCAAATCATAATTTTCAAGTTTGCGAATTTAATACTTATTGGTTATAATGCAAAATTTAGGCCAAAATTACTGGCCACTTTTAATTGGTGCAATGATAATTAATTTTCAGGTTTTTAGAGAGTTTTAAATTACAGCAGCACGATTTGAACCGGCAACAATAATTTTGTGAATAAATGATGAATGAAATCCGTTCTTTTCTTCTCAAATAGTGCTAATTTAGGCACATAAAAACCGAATTACCAGATATGGCAGACAGGAAATATGATTTAAGTTTTTTGAAAAGAATTTCAAATGAAGACCAGGTTTTCATTGTTGATATGCTTGAAACATTCAGAAATACAGCCCCCGATATTATTCAGAAAATGCAGCTTTACCTTGACCAGAAGCGTTATGAAGCGCTTAGCCGTGAAGCGCACCGGTTTATTCCCGGGGTTTCTTTTCTGGGGGTAAAAGATTTAGAGAAAGATCTTGTTGAAATCGAAGAAAATGCTAAAAATCTACAGAACCTTGATACGCTACCCCTTATGCTTGAGCGCGTGAAAGAAGCGGTTGGTGAACTTATCCGTTCGTTTGTTGAAGATTTTAACCTAAAATCATGCTGAAATGAAAGTCCTGGTTACAGAAGATGATGATATTACCAGAAAAATTCTTCATAAAAGCATTCAAAATGCAGGTTTTGATGTTGTTACTGTAAAAGATGCACAGGAGGCCATAAAGATTCTTGAAAAGAATGGTATTGATGTAGTTATTATTGATATTTACATGCCCGGTATAGATGGCATTGAACTGATAAGAATTATCAGGAACGAGTTGAAAAACAACCTTCCCATTGCAGTTTTGTCCCGTGAAAAATCTGAGCACATGGTGGTGAAAGCCTTTGAAGCCGGGGCAGATGACTTTGTGACCAAACCTTTTGAGGCCACCAATTTGATAGACAGGATTAATAAACTTGTACAAAAACATGGACGACCTGTTTAAAGCCGCCCTGGTACAAACCAATATTTCCTGGAAGAATCCAAAAGAGAATTTACTACATTTTCAGGAACTGATCGAAAATTGTAAAAACAGCCCTCAGCTTTTTGTATTGCCTGAAATGTTCACCACCGGTTTTTTAAGCGATCCTGCAGCATTTGCTGAGCCAATGGATGGGCCGGCCGTTACATGGATGTTACTGATGGCAGGGAAAACTGGTTCATATATTGCCGGCAGCCTGATTATCAGGGATGACGGAAAATTCTTTAACAGGTTTGTATTTGCATCCCCCGACGGTAGACTTCAGCATTATGATAAGCGGCATCTGTTCAGGATAAAAAATGAGGAAGTGCATTATCAAAATGGTAATCAGCGCAAAGTTATTATCATTGACAACTGGAGGATTTGCCCTATGATATGTTACGACCTCAGGTTCCCGGTCTGGAGCCGCAGCAGGAATGACTATGATGTTTTGGTATACACGGCAAACTGGCCACAGGTGCGCATGAATGTATGGGAAGTTCTGTTGCAGGCCCGTGCCATTGAAAACCTGTCATACTGCATCGGGGTAAACAGGACCGGCTTGGATGGCAACGGAATAAAGTATAATGGGGGTAGCAGGGCAATTGATTTTATGGGGGAAATAGTTACAGAACTTCAACCCGGTTTCAAAGGGATAGAAATAGTAGAACTTTCAAGACAGAAACTTGAGCAGTTCAGGAATGATTTTCCAGTGCATAAAGATGCGGACAAATTTCGCATCGAAGAAAGCCAATTATAAGGTAAACAGAATAGTTTTGAAGAGTCTGTTTACCTTATAATTAAACATGGTTTAATGACAGTGTCCTCCATCGCCACAATCTGAACAACCATCGCAACTATGGTTGCCATGTATATGGCCATGGCTCATCTCCTCTGCTGTGGCTTCGCGAATTTCGGTTATTTCACCTTTAAAAAAGAGATGGCTTCCTGCCATCGGATGGTTAAAATCCATTTTTACTTTATCACCAGAAACTTCCCGCACAATACCGTTCAGCCTGTTACCTGAATTATCCTGCATGGGGATAGAATTTCCAATCTGCAGCATATTTTCGTCAATCTGACCGTTTATCTCGAATACATGAATCGGCAGGTCAATAATCGCGTTGGTGTTAATTTCACCGTATGCATCTTCACAGGCAAGGTCAAAATCAAACTCATCCCCAACTTTTAAACCTGAAATGTTTGATTCAAATTTGGGCAAAAGATTTCCTGTTCCGAACAAAAATGTTAATGGTGAACCTTTATCGAGCGATTCAATAACTTTCCCGTCAGCCTTATCAACCCTTAGTTCATATGTGAGCGATACTACTCTTTCTTTTTCTACTTTTAGCATATTAATTATCTCTTTATAAGTTAAGTGAATAAAGTGCAAAGAAAACTAAATTATATTTATTTTTTCTCAATATCCTGTTTAAATTCATTATAAATTGATATGACGGTTATCTCTGGCCTGATGCCAATCCTTCCGGGAAACCCAAGAGAGCCAAGTCCATGATTGACATATAAATACTGACTATTATGGCCATACAAGCCCGACCATTGTTTGTATAAATATTTCACCGGGCTCCAGCGCATTTTACCCAGTATCATACCAAATTGCATGCCGTGTGTATGCCCTGAAAGGGTTAACTGAATATCCGTTTTGCCATAAACTTCCTCAGTCCAGTGAGAAGGATCGTGTGACAAAAGAATTCGGAAAGGCACAGGTTTCATGCCCTCCATTGCTTTTTTAAGGTCACCGTATTGCATAAACGGAGGTTTGCCCCAGTTTTCGACACCTGAAATTCCAATTTCACCACCATCGTGAGAAATTATTTCAGACTCGTTGAGCAATAACCTGAACCCGGATTTATCATGGGCTTCAGCAAGTATTTCTAAATTTCTTGTTTTTTCATTGCTGTCTTTCCAATCCCAGTAATCACCGTAATCATGGTTTCCAAGTATTGAATATTTTCCATAGCGCGCTTTCATAAGGCCGAGAATTGGGGGCCACCCGCTGGCCTCTTCGCTGAAATTATTTACCAGGTCGCCAGTAAACAATATCAAATCGGGTTGCTGGCTATTGATGAGGTTGACAGCTTTAACCATCTGCTTTTCTTTGCCCTGCCAGCTTCCAAGATGGATATCCGAAATATGGACCAGTTTAATCCCGTTGAATGAAACCGGCAAATCCTTGAATGACAGTTTAATATTGTTTACCTTAAAATGAAACCTTCCGATGATGATGCCATAAAGCATTGCAAAAAACATAAAAATCGCCAGGATGATGCCGATATCAGAAATCAAATCAAGATCAGGGAGACGTGTTTCAATGTGCAATAAAAAGGTGACTGTTTTCAGAATAAAATCAATTAAAACCTGCACGGTTTTGCTGATAATAAAGAAGAGAATAAAAACAATTTTGGGCAGATACACTGTTAAGAAAAACCCGGCCAGGGAATATAACCATTTCAATTTTGAAGGTTCGCGTAATTCGGGGTTAAACCGCATGAAAAGCAGGCCAGTGGAAAGCAATAAGGGTATAGACCAGAATAACAGGTTTACGAGGATATTCCCTGTGAAAAAGACCTTGAAATAATGAAAATTGAATGCCATGTAAAACAGCGTATCAATAACAACCACGATAAGGATGATTATGGCTTTTAACCTTGCAAAATTTTTTTTCATTTAAAAAGTAACAGTTTTACAGAATTTTTTAATAACCCCGTCGTTTGTTAAATGTTCAATATTTTTTTAGTTTTACGTAAAGGAAATTACAATTGACCAATCATCCAAATTAAATTTTATTATGAAAAAAGTATTCTTGTTAATAATAATAATATTTGCTTCGTTAACAACAGGTTATTCACAGTTCAGGTTTGGGGTTCGGGGTGGTGTAAACTGGAATTACGTGCTTGCCGATAATATTGTCTATGATGGAAACACTACAATTACGCTTCCATCAAAGGCAAATATGGGTTATCATTTCGGGCTAATATCTCAGATTGAACTTTTTAATTTGTTCGTTCAACCCGAATTGCTTTTTCTCTCAAATAAAAACGAATTGATATTAAAAAACACCAGCGGCGACAATGAAGGGTATGTTGAACAGAGAGTTTTCAGGTTAGATGTCCCCGTGATGTTTGGTGTAAAAATTAAATCTTTTAAAATACAGGCAGGGCCTATTGGTACAATTTTCCTGGGTGATAAAACCAACCTTATCGAAATTCAGGACTTCGACCAGGAATTCAAATCACTTACTTTCGGCTACCAGGCCGGTATCGGGTTTGATTTATCCAGGGTTTCGCTCGACCTTAAATACGAAGGAAACCTGAGTGACTTTGGAAAAGAGGTTACCATTAATAATAATACATTCAACCTCGATCAGCGTTCCAACCAGATCGTATTTAGTATTGGTCTGTTGTTCTGATGAAACCATCATTATAGTTTTCTATCCTGCTGAATAATTTTTGCTGCCTGCAGTTTTTATTTCTTAATTATCAGCTTTATTTTTTTCATTGTCGAAAACTTTTTGATTTTTTTTGCCGATTTTGGAACATGATCCTTACATTTATCGTATCCAAACAACATTCAGCATGTTAAAACGGATATGAATCATATTATAGTAACCACTAATCAACCTAAAACATCATGAATAAAATACGTTTAAGTTTTGGATGGATAATTTTTTCATTTATCCTGTGGATTGGTTTTTTCTGCCCTTCACTGGCACAAAAAAGTATCATTAAGTTTGGAAAGGTATCAATGGACGAGATGGAGATGACGGTTTATCCTAAGGACACGAATGCCCGGGCAGTGGTCCTTGCAGATCAGGGATACTCAACCTTTATCTATACTGAAGACGGGGGTTTGCAGTTGCAGACCAAGATTGAACGCAGGATTAAAATCATTAACCAGCAGGGTATGGATTGGGCCGACGGCGAAATCTTTTTATACCATAGCGGAAACAGCAAGGAGGAAGTAACATATCTTAAAGGGTTTACTTACAACCTGGTAAACGGGAAAATAGAAAAAACCAAAATATCAGCCGATGCGAAATTTGAGGAAGAGATCAATGACTTCCTGGTTGCCCAAAAGTTTACGTTTCCCGATGTTAAACCCGGATCGGTGCTGGAATATAGTTATACGGTTACATCCGATTATCCTACTCCCGATCCCTGGTTGTTTCAATACGATATTCCGGTTGTAGAAAGTCAGTACACATTCGAAATACCTGAATTTGTTCAGTTTAAAGAGCAATCAAGAGGGTATGAGACATTTCAGAGAACGGTGGACCAACAGAACAGGACTTTTACATATGCCTATTCTGCAAAGATAGATGCAACTACCAGGGAAGGAAGGACATCAGGTGGAATTGGCGGATGGGAATTTCTCGCTACCATTCAGACCTATCATGCAAAAGATATTCCTGCATTTATCTCAGAGCCTTATATGAACAGTGAAGATAATTATACAACCGCTATAATCTTTGAGCTCATGAGTTATACGCCTAAATTCGGATTGCATAAAAACTATAGCAATACATGGGAAAGTGTGCGAAAAACCCTTATGGAAGCCGAGAAATTCGGGCTTCAGTTAAAAGGTAACAATTTCTTGGATGAGGATGCCGCAAAAATCATGGCCGAATCAAAAAGTGACCTTGCCAAAGCCACGAGGGCATATGAATTGATAAAGTCCAGGATGGCCTGGAACAAGATTATTAGAATGTTTGTTAAGGACAATCTGCGTACAGCATACAAAGACGGGGTTGGAAATTCTGCGGAAATCAACCTGTTGCTCGTGTCTTTGCTGCGAAAAGTCGGACTGGATGCCAATCCTGTTGTTTTAAGTACTCGTGCCAATGGTATGCTTATGCCCGGATGGGTAGGAATAGACCAGTTTAACTATGTGGTGGCAGGGGTTAAGCTTTTTAATAAAACCATTTTGCTCGATGCCACCGATAAAAACTGCCCGTTCAACTTACTCCCCTCAAGGTGTATCAATGGCCAGGGGCGTATCATCAGCGAAACATTCACAGACTGGGTAGACCTGAACCCGGCACAGATATACGAATCAACCATTTATTCTGTTGCAGCCATCAGCCCCGAAGGGGAATTGAAAGGATCTGTTACCGACATGCATAAAGGCTATGCCGCTTATGAAATACGTGACGGGATAAGTAAAGAAAGTTCATTCGATGATTTTAAAAGCAAGTTTGAACAATCTAAAAAGGGAGTGGAAATCTCAGAGCTTGAAATTACTGATAAAGACAGTATCCACAAGCCTTTGGTGTTAAAATACCAGGCCGACCTCACCGGATTATTGACCACGGCAGGCGATATGATATATTTCAATCCGATGGTTTTCGGACTTACCGAATCAAATCCGTTCAAACTCGAAAACAGGAAATACCCGGTTGATTTTATTTATCCCAGGGTTGAAAAATATATTATCACCATCGAGATCCCTGAAGAGTATTCAGTAGTTGAAATTCCTAAAAGTATAAGCTTCAGCCTTCCTGAAAAAACTGCTGTGTTTACATACAGTGTTGGGGTAATAGGCAACAAGCTTAACCTGAACTGTGATTTCAAAATCAATAAATCACTGTTTGCCTACAATGAATACCCTGCTTTGAAACAGTTTTATGAAAACATGGTCACCAAGCAGGCCGAACAGGTGGTTTTTAAGAAGAACAACTAATTAGTGTCTGTCTTTAAAGTCCTCATACTTCGTTGCGCTCGTCCTCAAAAAGGTCATTTACGCATGGTAAACTTTCTTTTTTCGGACTTCACGCGCCTCGTCTGTGAACTTTAAAGAACAGCCACAGGACTTTAACGACAAACACTAATTACACCGCTTAATTATTTATAATTTAAGTTTAAAACTGTAAAAGGGGCTGACAGGGATTGGTTCAATATAGTGTGAAGTTGGCTTATGTTAAGCAGCAGGGATATTAAAAAAGATGTGAATGATGAAAAAGTTGATGATATTATTGCTTTTGCAGGCTATTGCCTTCAGTAGTTATTGTGCTGTAGAGTTCAAATACCCGGTTTCTGAAATACCGGAACCATTGCTTGAGAATGCCGATGCAGTGGTAAGGCTTGATGAAGGTTATTTTCAGGTACTTTCGCCGGGAAAAGCAGTGTATAAGACTAAGTTCGTGATTACCGTGCTGAACAAAAACGGTGATGAGCATGCAGCTTTTTTTGAATATTATGATAGTAATACCAAAATAACCAATTTATCGGCAAAACTATATAATGCTTTAGGAAAGTGCATTCGTACGGCCGATGCCAAAGATTTTGACGATATGAGCGCTGCCGGAGGGTATGCTTTGTTTGCAGATTATCGGGTAAAATATACTAAACCGGTATCGTCACAGTATCCTTATACGGTGGAATTTAAATTCGAGAAAACAATAGATGGATTATTGTTTTATCCTGATAAGCATCTTATCCCTGATTACAGGGTTTCGGTGCAGGAATCAAATTATAAGGTGGTTGTTCCCAAAGCATTGGGTTTAAGATTTAAACATGTCAATTTTGATACGGTTCCCGAAATTATTCAGTCTTCCCAAAACACTCAGTATTATTGGAAATTTTCAAATATTACCGCTATTGAGGGAGAGCCTTATGGTCCCCCGTTTGAAAACCGTGTACCTTATATTCTTTTTGGGGCCAACGATTTTGAAATTGAAGGTTATCGTGGGAATATGAGTTCATGGGTAAACCTTGGTAAATGGCAAAAACAATTACTTGATGGTTTGGATGTTTTGCCTGAAGCAACAGTTCAGAAAATGCATGAACTGGTGAAAAATTGTGCAAATGAAGAAGAAAAGATCAGGTTGATATATAAATATGTGCAACAGAAGACTCGTTATGTGCTTATTTCATTGGGTATCGGAGGATGGAAACCTTTTCCTGCAAAAGTAGTGGATGAAGTCGGATATGGCGATTGCAAGGCCCTTTCAAACTATACTGTTTCACTTTTAAAAGCCATAGGTATCAAAGCACATTATGCAACCATTAACTCAGGTAAAAATGAATCGGATATAATTATTGACTTTCCGAGTAAGCAATCAGATCATATTATAGTTTGTGTACCATTAGAAAAAGATACCATATGGCTTGAGTGTACCGATCAGTTTAGCCCGTTCGGTTTTCTGGGAATGTCTACCGATGACAGGCATTCGTTAATTATTACCGATGGAGGGGGGAAAATTGTTAAAACCCCGGCCTATCCAAAAGATTCTAATTTAATGGTTTGTTCTTCTACAGTTTATGTTGATCATGAGGGTTTTGGTAAAGCCGATCAGAAGCTGGTCTATAAATCTATTTTCTATGATTACGCTCAGGAATTTTTAATAGAAAGCAGTGACCAGCAAAAAAGATGGTTACTTGAAAACATTGAGATACCCAATTTCAATATCATTAACTTTTCATCCTGTCAATATGGAGACCGGTATCCTACAGCCGTTATAACCCAGCAAATCGAACTTCCGGGTTATGCCACAAAAACGGGAAACCGCCTCTTTGTGCCGCTTAAAATGATGGACAGGGAAGTGTACGTGCCCAGAAAAGTGAACGACAGGAAGACCGATATTCATATCAGGCGTGATTTCATAAGGGCTGATACCATAAAGTACATTTTGCCGGAAGGTTATAAAATTGAGTACAAACCCGGTGACTTCAGTGTTGAATCTGTGTTTGGTTCATGTTCTTCAAAGATTATTGAAACAAGCGACGGCATCTTATACATTCGCCGGAGTGAGACCAATAAAGGTGTTTTTCCAAAAACAGAATACGACAACATGATTGATTATTACAAGCAGATAGCCAAGGCAGATAAGGCACAACTGGTGCTGGTTAAACAATAATCATACAGGTTTAAAGTTTTTTCCTGAAAATGGTCTGGCCAAACACAGTGGCTGATTCAATATAAATCCGGGGTTTTCTGTCAGGCTTGTATTCGAAAGAACCGAACGATGCCGCACTGCCGTCAGGCAACCTGGTGCCGGCAAAAGCTGCGGTAGATTTAATGCTTACCGGTATAGAATCGTTAAAAATAACATCGCTGCTGCCAAAAACCGTATTAAGTTTTATGTGAATTTCCTCATCGCTCCCCGGGTCAAAATTTCTCAGGTCTACGATGCCCCTGCTGAAAATAATGTTGTATTCCATACCGTCATGTACCGTGGTAATGGTCCTCTGACCGAAGAAAACCGCATTGTCGGTCGCATTTTTCGGGAAAATGTTGAAGTCTTTTCCTATAAATAATTTTATGCCCAGGTAAATAAAAAAGAGGGCAATCACGATTCTTACAACCGGGAAATCTATATTAAAAACCACCTTCATAATTAGGCTAAGGCCAATCAATACCAGTAGTGCTCCGATTATTATGCTCCAGTTCATTGTTTTCATATTTTGATTTATAATACTGAAACAAAGGTAAGAATCTACATGTTAATCACTATATGGTTTTCGGTTAACCAAATTAAATTATCGGTAAACGAATGGTTTTGAATTGTATTCTGGATGATGGATACTGATGTTATAAATTTTTATTGTTTTTTTTAGGTTCATCATTTTCAGATTTAAAATTTTCCTTTACCTTGCCGGCGCAAATCTAAAAAGGGGATAAATATGGGAGGATTTTTTGGCTCTGTATCCAAGGCCGATTGTGTGGCAGATGTTTTTTATGGTACTGATTATCATTCGCATTTAGGGACCAAACGTGGCGGACTTGCTTTTTTTTCTTCAGAAACAGGTTTTCAAAGGGCAATTCACAGCCTTGAGGACGGCTATTTCAGAAACAAGTTTGAAAATGATATTGCTGGCTTTAAAGGCAATATAGGAATTGGTGTAATTAGCGATACCGAAGCGCAACCCATACTTGTCACTTCGCATATTGGTAAATACGCTGTGGCCACAGTAAGTAAAATCGTAAATATAGATGAACTTGAAAAACGGTTTCTGAAACAACGGAAAGTGTTTTCGGAAACCAGCCAGGGAGGGGTAAATCCTACAGAGCTGGTGGCCATGCTCATTGCTGAAGGTGAAGACATAGTTTCGGGAATTGAAAACGTCTTTGAGCAGGTAAAAGGCTCGTGTTCTATGCTGATACTTACAGAAGACGGTATTATTGCCGCACGCGATAAACTGGGAAGGACCCCTGTAATCATAGGGAAGAAGGAAGGTGCTTACGCTGCTTCTTTCGAAACCTGCTCATTTTCTAACCTGAATTTCGAAGTGGAGAAGTATCTCGGGTCCGGTGAAATCGTAAAAATCACCCCCGATGGTTACATGCAATTGCGAAAACCCAATGATAAGATGCAGATTTGTGCTTTTTTATGGGTATATTTCGGTTATCCGCCTTCATTTTATGAAGGTATCAATGTGGATGAATGCCGTTATAACTGTGGCGCTGCTTTGGCCAGGCATGATACCACCGAGGCCGACTTTGTGGCCGGTATCCCCGACTCGGGCATGGGACATGCTTTGGGTTACAGCAATGAAAGAAAAATTCCGCTTAAACGTCCTTATTCCAAATATACCCCCACCTGGCCACGAAGTTTTATGCCGCAAAGCCAGCATATGCGCGACCTGGTTGCCAAAATGAAGCTCATCCCAAACACAGCACTGATTAACGGGAAACGGGGTATTTTTCTCGATGATTCAATTGTAAGGGGCACGCAACTTAAAGATAACGTGCGCGACCTTTACGCGGCAGGTATCAAAGAGGTGCACATGCGTATTGCCTGTCCGCCGCTTACCTATCCATGCGAATTTCTTAACTTTAGCCGCTCAAGTTCGCCGCTTGACCTGGCATCACGCAAAGCCGTGAAACAGCTCAAAGGAATGGACGATGTTGATATGGCTGATTATTCCGATGCAGACAACGGAAAATATAAGGAAATGGTTGACACGATAAGGATAAACATGGGTCTTACAACGCTCCACTATCAGAGGTTAGCGGACCTGGTGACAGCCATTGGTTTACCCAAAGAAAAAATTTGTACGCATTGCTGGGATGGTTCAAGCTATTTTTAGCTATCTTTAGTATGGCTTAACCCTCAAAAGATGAAAACAATATTGTATTTCTGCAGTTTGATTATTTTAACCTGTTGCAGTGGAATGAAAAACAGCAATACCATTGATAACTCCGTTGTTAAAAATGTTTATATAAACAAATATATGGGCAGGTGGTATGAGATTGCACGTTTCCCGCACTCCTTCGAGAAAGACCTGGTTGGGGTTACGGCCACATACAAACTTCTGGACAACAACAGGATTGAAGTCTTAAACCAGGGCTACGACAAAACGCTTGAAGGAAAGCTGAAAATAGCGAAAGGAAAAGCCAAAATTCCGAATCCTGAAGAACCAGGCAAGCTTAAAGTGTCGTTTTTCCTCTTTTTCTATGCTGATTATTTTATTCTTGAACTTGACAGCACAGACTATCAGTACGCACTTGTTGGCAGTTCCTCCGAAAACTATTTATGGATTCTTTCGCGCACCCCGCAAATGAACCCGGAAACCTATAATATGCTTGTAGGGAGGGCGAAAGCCAGGGGATACGACGTTAATAAGCTGGGTCTCGTTTTACAAAAAGTAACCGAATAAATAAGTTTTTTTTAACAGTTTCATAGTTCCTGAATTCTAACCTCCCGTTTCAGAAAATTTTTTTTCTAAATTTACATTTAAACCAAACCATGCTAAAATGAGATTTTCCCTCTCATGTGTATTCATTGTTTTATTCTTTGGTGCCGGGACTATGGATGCACAGAAGCTGCCGTTTAAAAATTATACCATTAAAGACGGACTGCTGTCTGACGCGATTAACGATATCGTTCAGGATAATAAAGGCTACATCTGGTTTGCCACACAAAACGGTATTTCGAAGTTTGATGGTTACCGGTTTGAGAATTATGGGATTGCAGACGGACTGCCATCGAAGGATATACATTATATCTTTTGCGATTCAAAAGGCAATATCTGGTGTAGCGCTTATGGTAGTGGAATTGCAAAATATAATGGACGCAGATTTCAGAGTTTTTCAGTTTCCGATGGATTGATTGATAAGTATATAAATTTTATTTTTGAAGACGGTAATGGACAAATTTGGGCAGCTTCAGAATCGGGTATTTCGTGCCTTACCGGTAACAACATTAAAAGTTACTCCAAAGAAAATGGCCTTACTGAAAACCATATAACCTGCCACTATATATCAAGTGATGGGACTATTTTTCTTGGCAGTACTGGCGGATACAATGTTTTAAAGCCTGGTGCCAGCGGAGCTGTTATTGCTGGTAAAGGGCTTAGGGAAGAAATTATTACTGATATTACCGGAGGCCAAAACGGTTCTGTCTGGTTTGCAACGCAAGGAAACGGAATATTTGTCTTGGATGGTAATTCTGTTCTTCCGGCAGCAATTGATAGAAAGTATGGAGATATAGTTCTGTGCATTAATCCGGGAATTGATGGCAATCTCTGGTGCGGTACTTATGAGCAGGGGGCTTTTGTCTATAATGTTCATACGGGTCACACGAAACAGATTGCTGAAACCAATGGATTGACCATTACTGATATATTTATTGACAAAAGTCTTCGCACATGGCTAATTACGCACGGCGAAGGGATTTTTATTGTTGAAAAAGAAAGGATCAGGAGGATTACCACGACCAACAATCTGGCAGGAAATACTGTGGCTACCAACGAGGTTGACCTTGAAGGAAATGTTTGGTTTGGGACACTCAGTGGGGTTTCAAAATACGGGAAGGTTCCTTTCGAGATATATACCGAGGATTTTGGATTGCCCCATAAAGAAATTATGGCGGTTTTTTCAGACAGGAACGGACGTATATGGACAGGCTCATACAATGGGCCTGCAATATTGCCTCCGGGAGGAGAGCATTTTATCCCGTTAAATATGAACAGTCTCTATAAAACTGTTTTCAGCATTTATCAGGATAAATCAGATAATATATGGCTTGGCACTTATCTGGGGATCACAGGTTTTAAAGACAATCATTTCCGGATATTCCGTGACTCTATATGGAATAAGGGGGGTGAAGCCGAGAATTTTGCATACGATTTTGTTGAAGATAATATAGGGGGCCTTTGGATTGCCCATAATAACGGAATCAGCAAGTTCTCGGGTGAGGTTTTTTATAATTACAGCATGGATGATGGTCTTCCAGATAACACCGTAAAAGCGCTGGCTTATGACAGGCAGGGCAACTTATGGATTGCCACTCTAAATGGACTGGCAATTTATGACGGTAATGAATTTGAAGTTATTACCACCTCAGATGGTTTGTCCTATAATATTTGTCAGGATCTTTGTATTGATATGAATGGGAAAATTTGGGTTGCCACCGATAATGGTTTAAATAAGGTTACCTGGCAGGGCCCCTTAAAAGATATCACTACCTATACCACTGCTGATGGTTTGTATTCCAACGCTATCACTTTTGTAACTGCCGATATCAATAACAATTTGTGGATTGGCCTTGAAAAAGGTTTCAACAGGATGAACCTTAATTCCGGCAAAATTACTTATTATGGTGAACAGGAAGGCTTCACCCCTTTGGAATGTTACGAAAGGGCAGTTTCCGTGGATAAAGACCAGAATGTATGGATAGGAACAGGGAACGGAGTGGTTAAATATATTTCAGATTATGACACTATATCTGTATATAAACCCAGGACTTATATTAAAAAAATAAAGTTATATAACGATTCAACAGATATTGCCGGTTATGCAGATGGTCTGGATTCGATTACCGGCTTACCAGTGAACCTTGTCCTGCCTTATAATAAGAACAACCTTGAATTTGAATATGTTGGGATTCATTTTGCAATCCCTCAAAAAAACCGTTACAAATACATGCTGAAAGGTTATGATGAAAAATGGTCTGAGCCGACAGTAAAAACCATTACCGAGCCCTACCGGAAGATACCACATGGCAGTTATACCTTTATGCTCCTGGCAGCCAACAGTGACGATGAATGGATAGATGAACCGGTTACGTTTGGTTTTATTATTAAACCGCCTTTCTGGAAAACGCCGTGGGCATATGCATCGGGAATTATTATAACACTATTTGTGCTTTATTCAATTATTAAGCTCAGGGAGCGAAAACTGCAGCAGGATAAACGCGTATTGGCCCAAAAGGTTAAAGAGCGTACCATTGAAATAGAAAAGCAGAGGGACCATATTGAACAGCAGAACAAAGAGATTACTTCGAGTATCATGTATGCCCAGCGCATCCAGAATGCAGTACTGCCAAATATAGAATTAATTAATAAACTTCTTCCTGATCATTTCATTTTATTCAAACCCCGTGATATCGTGAGCGGCGATTTTTACTGGGTAACCGAAAAAGAGAATAAAGTAATACTTGTAGCTGCAGATTGCACAGGCCATGGTGTCCCGGGCGCTTTCATGAGTATGTTGGGCGTATCATTGCTTAACGAGATTGTAAACAACCAGTCTGCCATTTCTGCATGTGAAATATTAAATTTATTGCGCGGGAATGTCAAAAAAACATTGTCACAAAAAGGCAGGCACGATGAGACCAAAGACGGCATGGACCTGGTGCTGTGTATATTCGATTTCAACAAATACCAGGTGCAGTTTGCCGGCGCCTACAACCCGCTATGGATTATCCGGAATGATGAATTGATGGTATTTAAGGGGGATAAGATGCCAATTGGTATCTATGTCGGGAAGGAAAACCCTTTTACATGCAACGACATCCCACTGCAAAAAAACGACATGATATATATGTTTTCAGACGGTTATGCAGATCAGTTTGGCGGCCCCGATGAGAAAAAATTCAAATCAGGGGCATTGAAAGACCTGCTTCTTGAAATAAATAAAAAACCGCTTCACGAGCAGAAAGAAATCCTCGAATCTGCCCATCTGGAGTGGAAAGGCGATGTGCAGCAAATAGATGATATAATGGTCATTGGGGTGAGGGTATAATCCCTGTTCAGTTTTTTTTCAGAAGAAGGTTGATAACTTTTAGTTTTGCAATTTGACTTTCATCAGTTGTTAGGCTAATTTTATAAATATTTTATTCTGCATCTGATTATTTTGTCCTGTAATTTAATGGTTATAAATGGAAACCAGAAACAGGTTAATTCGTTTAAATCAATATAAACTTTAATTCAGCAATTATGAAAAACCGTATGAAATATCTCTGGGGGTGCATATTTTGCATAATGATGGTCACTGCCGTTGTAAATGGACAGGGGGAACCAAAATGGCGCTGGGCACGAACAGGTTCAGATGCTGCCGTAGAACTCAGTGTTACTGATACACTTGGCAATACTTATCTATTTGGCAGCTTTAATTCACCTGAATTTTCGCTTGGAAATATATTAATTGCCGGAAGCGCACTTGCAGAATCCAATAGCCTTTTTATTGCCAAACTCAGTTCCACAGGCACTGTATTATGGATAAAGAGTATTTCAGGAATCATGGAGAACACGATACTGAAACCCGTGAAAATTGAAGTGAACCAGAGGGGTGATGTTGCAATTCTGGGTACCGCAACCAACACATTATCAGTTAGAATTGATAATTCTTTGGTCTCTTTCACCAATACCAATGAACAGATGTTTGTTGCCAAATTTCACCGTGCGGGCAGGATGATATGGGCCAGGGTCGCGCAATCTGTGGCGTCGCAAAATGGTATAGTGCAGGCAAATGATATGATCCTGGGCGAAAACGGCGACCTTTTTGTTACAGGGCATTTCATTGGTGATACATTAATGTTCAACCTTAAAGAATTACCGGGACATCCGACAGACCCGCTGTTTTTCCTGGTAAAATATACCTCTGCAGGAATTGTTGACTGGGCTACAACATGCCAGTATGATGCTAAGGGTGATAACGGGGCCATAACCGGGCATAAAATCGCAATTGATCAATCGGGGGACCTTTACCTATATGGAAAGTATTATGGTTACAGGCCATTTTACATATTTCAGGACACTTTGTATTCTGAAGGTGATGCCGACCTTTTCCTCGCCAAATATTCTGCTCTGGGTTTGCCCCAGTGGGTGAGGAAAGTTACTGGCAAAACAGAAGAAATTCCGGAACAAATTCATGTTTCGGGTTCCGGTTTGATAATTACCACTGGTTTTTACAACAGTGCCAGTTTGCGTATCGCGGGAAGGGAAGTGGTTAATTCCCTCGCGGGATTTGACTTGTTCGTGGCAATGATTTCACCTGAGGGTGAATGCAAATGGGCAACAAATATTGATATTAAAATTCCAGGTATAGATTTTAACGGGCCCAGGCTGCATCTTACCATTGATGAAAATGATGATATTTACGCAGCAACACTCTTTCAGGGGGCTGAGGTATTTACCGATGCCTTCAGGATTACCAATGCCGAGGCTGGCTCACCCGACCTGCTGTTTTTTAAACTCAGCAGCAATGACGGAGCCCCGCTTTGGACAAAATCAGCCTCCGGATTGGGCGGGAATTTTCTCAATGCCGTTGCTACCGATAAATTCCATAACATGTATTTTGCAGCCAATCTGCCTGATGCCATGCTAATATCAAATGAAGTAACAGTGAAAGATACCATTGGGTATGGAGGTTACTACCTGGCCAAGATAAATCGTTTGGGAAATGTGGGTTTTGTGAAGCCGTTGCTTAACCGCGACTCAGTTAGCTCAATGCAGGTCAGGTCTATCAGCCTCGACTTTTTCGGCAATCTTTATGTGTCCGGTAATTTCAATGGAAAAGAGAATAACCTCGATACCATTCTTTTTGACCAGGCCAATACAGGTGTATTTGCTGCAAAATATGCCTATTTTACAAGTATTTCAGGTCATGTGAAAAAAGCTGATGGGACCCTTATCACAACTGGATATGTTAAAATATTCGGTTTTACAAGGTTTCAGCGTGCACCTCTTTCAGATTCGGTCCGGATTAACCAAGACGGAACCTATCTCTTTAAAAATGTGCCTTTTGGCAGGTATATTGTATATGCATACCCGCAAAAAGACGGCTACCCCAATTCAACTCCTACATACTTTCCAAACGCATCTTACTGGGAAGATGCTTTACCAATAACAGTTTTAAATACTGCACCGGTAAACGATATTGATATAGTCATTAACATGCCTGTAATATCCGGTACCAATTCATTGGGTGGAAGCGTTTTTGAGTCAGATACTGTATCATTTTTTAAATCTACAAAATCAATCTTAAAAGCGCCTTCGAAAAAAGCATCGGTTGTCCTCATCAACAAGAAAAAAACAACAAATGAGGATATCGTGGCCTACGTCTATACCGATGATGAGGGTAATTTTACCATCACAAATGTACCTGATGGCTGGTACACGCTGCTGGCCGATGTTCCGGGCATGCCGCATGAAAGTACTTACGATGTATATGTTACAGATGGAATGTATGTCGGAAACCTGTATTACGAACTTGGGTTGGACCAGATATACGCTACCGTTGATTACACATACACTAAAGAAATTGAAGTTACAGCCGGTAAACTTAGGGTATGGCCAAATCCATGCAAAGAGACAATAAGCCTGATGTATACAGACGGGACTGCTCCCGGGCCTTTGACCTTAAGCGTATATTCCGTTACAGGTCAGTTAATGCTTTCTGTCTCAACAGATAATCCCGATGAGAAAACGACATTTGATATATCTACACTGGCATCGGGGGTATACCTGCTAAATATACAGTATAAAGGTCAGAATTACTTTGAAAAAATTATCAGGCAGTAACAGGTGTCACGTTGAAACAACATTTAGGCATCCATCAGCCCTGATTCGTCAAAAAATAATGGAATACCTTTAATACGGCCAAACATAAAGGGAAACTGTCTCGTAATGTATCTGAAATATTTTTCGAAAACCGTACATGGAATTAATGCATCATTACCAGGTTAGCTTTAAGGAACTGCTTACTGAAAAATTCGATTTTGTCATAGCAGCATCCGGTTACCAGAAGCGGTGTACCTTTCTGGCCGAAAATATGCGGTATGGCGATGCAGAAAAGCTTGTTATAACCTATGACGAACAGGGCAAAACTGAATGGAGAATTGAAAATGAAAAAATGTTTGAGTCATTTGGTTTCAAATCTGTTAAAACCCTGGCGACCGATACAGACGAGATTGAGAAACTTATGCAGAGGGTCTGTGGGGGCAGAATATGCCAAAACCTGAATGTGCTCATTGATTATTCATGTATGCCAAGGAAATGGTATGCTGCCATTGTGAATTTTTTACTTAAAAATGATTTCCAGGCACAACGCATCAATATTTATTTTTCCTATACACCAAAAAAAGTAAATATTTTGTCACAAAAGTCGAAGTTAAAAGCCTTTGAACCTATTTTTGGCTTTCAGGACAAACTTTCAACAGATAAACCTGTTACATTGGTAATGGGATTGAACAACAACCACACCATCATCAAAGAGCTTGTTGAACAACTGAAACCTACAGACCTGGCTGCCTTTATCCCCGATTTTTCATACGATTCAGGGTACTACGATACCATTAAATCAAATAATGCCGGGGTACTCAACAGCATTGCCACTGAAAAAATATTTAAATATCCCGCGCAAAGGCCAGACCAGATTGGCTCCATGCTTACCTCGCTTTGCCTTGACCTGAGGTTGAATTCAAATGTTGTACTGGTGCCCAACGGCCCCAAAACATTAAGTCTTGCTTCTATCCTTCTCTCGGTGAAGTATCCTGATATAAAGATTTTCGATCTTCATGCCAAAGACGAGAAAAGTGATTATGATATCGGCCTTCCGGGTGGAGACCCGGTGGTTTCAAAATCTGTTTTTGCAATAGACGATGAGGATGATGATTATTAGCGTAATCGTAGCTGCATGAGCAAATAAACGAAAGAATCATCCGGCTAAGTCAATTTCGTTAATTAACAGTCATTACCGTTTAGTAAACCTTTGTGATCCTTTCCCCGTGCATTGAGATACTATGTCTCGGATTGTTTTCAGGAATTTTTATTCAATATGAAAGCATGTTCCGGATGAGAAAAAAGCACTTTACAAACATAATATATAGTATATCATACATTTATGTTTTTTATATTTAGGTTCTATACCGGATATGGCTTGGGTATAGTTAGGATATAGTTAGGATATAGCCATGTTTTATACAAAATAAGTGAATATTTTAAGTCACTTTTGTCCGATTATATTCTATACTGTTTATATTTCGTACCTACCGCACTTTGAAATAATTCCTTTAATCCGCAAGTTAAATAGTAAATAATTGGTAATAAACACCCTTCGACTTCCCGCCTGCCATAGCAGTGCGGCGGGCAGGCGCTGCTAATGACACGATGGTAATAGCCTTTCCCGGTCTACCGGGACTCAGGCTGACTAAGGTGTCAACTAATTATTAAATAGTGG
>JAFGPL010000157.1 GCA_016936215.1 Bacteroidales bacterium | reverse complement strand
TGTCATGTCAATTGTCATACTGAACGAAGTGAAGAACATATTTCACGACCTAAGGGAGTAATCTTTATTCTTGAAATACAGATGTTTCGCTATCGCTCAACATGACAAAGAAGGCTTGACATGACACTATAGACAGATATTATTATTACTTAAACCTCGTAAAAGATGAAACCATTTAAACTTATGTGTCTGCTGATTATCCCAATAACCTTTTCAAAGCTATATGCGCAGGAAAATCAGCCTGATAAATCCGACCTCCTTGATTTGAAACTTCAGCTAATTGATTCAAAACTGGAGCTTCTCGATTCTAAAATTCAGATATGGGAAACAAAACCACAGGAACTGGAAATTACTCTTAATAAGCTTGATGACAAAGTCAGGGAGTTGCAGTTTAATCCGGAAGAGCTCAATAACCGTTTCAGGGTAATGGATTCACTTATATCGGAATATAAAAAACTGGCCGAAGAAAAAGATATCATTTACAGGGAGTATTCTGCACAAACATTTCAGGACACAACCTTAGAATTTATAGGTCGGCACAGGTATGCAATTGCCCTGAATCCGGTACGCATTTTTGAGGGGACCATGGAAATTTCGCTTGAATACCGAATAAACGACAGAAATACATTCGAAATATCCGGGATGGCCACATATGCCAATAGTGATGGCATTTCTAACTATTATCTTAAAAACCAGTCGCTTGAGTATTTCAACAGAGACCTCAATGCTTACGATCCATATACCAGTGATAACCTTTCGGGATTCGGTACCACGTTTCAATGGAAAAATTATCTGCTGCCATCGGTCAATAAACGGTATTATGCCCTCAAAGGACTGTATGCTTCACCATATGCCATGTACAGAAGGATATGGATCACAGGGCTTGATATGCAGTTTAACGAAGAAACAGATTTATGGGAAGAGGTTGAAATAGTTCAGAAACTCAATGTTCTTGCCGGCGGGGTGATAGTCGGCTGGCAGTTTCCTATTGCCAAAGTACTGTCGCTTGATGTTTTCATCGGAGGTGTAATAAGGTTAAGCCATTACGACACAGAAAGCGGATTTACCAAATACAAAAAATGGGATAATATAGATTATTCGGGTGTTTTACCCAGGGCAGGGATAAAAATCGGAATTCTGAAATAGCCGGTTGTAAGTATATAAATAATCAGTGGTGAGAAAATTGCCCCGGCCTGAAGGCCGGGGCAATTTATATTAACAGTATCAGGGCATCAACAATAAACCTAATTTATTTCATCAAACAGTATTGATTTATTATTTTAATGCTATCGTTTCTTTAATGGTTTATTTCCGGATTTTGCAGGCGGCTTATAACCTCTTTCCTTGGCCATTTTTTCCATACGCTCCTGCCAGCCTGATTTTTTCTTTGATTTTGCCTGACGTGCTGCCATTTTTTTGAGGAGTGCCTCTTCATCAATAAACTGTTTGAAAAGCCAGTTCTGTCCAAATGTAATCATATTTGCCAGGAAATAATAATAGGTAAGCGCTGCCGAAAAGCTATTGAGGATAAACATAAACATTACCGGCATAATGTACATCATGGTCTTCATACCCGGCATCTGTTGGGAACTTGCTGTAGTCTGGCTGCTCACCCTTATCGAAATGATTGTAGAAACAGTCATTAAAATGGTAAACAAGCTCACATGGTCTCCATATCCAAGGGGGATGCTGAACGGAAGATCAAGGATGGAATCGTAGGTTGACAGGTCTTTGGCCCATAGAAAACTTTGCTGGCGTAATTCAATGGATGAAGGAAAAAACCTGAACATGGCAAACAAAATCGGAAACTGAAGCAACTGGGGCAGGCAACCGCCAAAAGGACTGGCCCCGGCTTTCCGGTACAAAGCCATGGTAGCCTGCTGCTTCTCCATTTCTTTACCTTTGGGATATTTGGCGTTCAGTTCGTCAATCTGTGGTTTCAGCACCCGCATTTTTGCGGTTGAAAGGTAAGAACGGTAAGTCAGCGGTAATAAGCCTATTTTGATGATAATGGTGAGCAGAAGGATAATCAGTCCGTAATTGCTAATGAATTTGCTCAGCCAGTCGAAAATAGAGATAATCACATACTGGTTGATCCATTTTATGATGTTGTTGCCGAGCGGCACGAGTTCTTTAAGTTCATATTCCTTGTATTTTTTCAGCAGGTTATATTTATTGGGACCAAAAAAGAATTTCATAGAAACCGATTCGTTGCCCGAGTGGTAAAAAGGCACCCCTATCTCTGCCCTGAGTTTTTTTAAAAACCTGTCTTCATCGGGAAGGTTGAAATATTCAACTTTAGGTGTTTCAAAAGGATCATCGGAAATAAGCACCGATGAAAAGAACTGGTCTTTAAAAGCTATCCAGGTTACCTTAGCGGGTATTTCTTCGCTCATCTTATCTTTGTTCGAACGGGCGTTGAAATATTCCACATCGTTCTGGTAAGGTTTGTAATATATCGTGGTATAGATATTCTCATTTTTCTTTTCCTGCTCCTGTTGGGGAACGTACATCTCCCAGTTAAGGTCAACAGACTGTGTGGACCGGGTGGATATTTCCTCAAGCCCCACAAAATCAACATTAAAACCTACCATATACTTGTCGTGGTGTACTGTATAGGTATATTTGATGTATTTGCCTTCAGAAGCATTAAGGGTTAATGAAAGGGATACCGAATCTTCGCCGGCATACAGGTTTTTCTCATCAGACAAAGCCTGGAAAAACAAATCATTGGTAGATATCAGCCTGTCCTGGTAGCCGAAATTCAGCCCGAAAATTGTTGAATCGCCTGAAAATAAAATAAGGGGCAACGAATCGTGGGTTTTGTATTTTTTCAGTTCAACAGAATAGGGCCGGCCCCCTTTTGAAGAAACCACGAGCTTTATGAGGTTGTTTTCAATTGTATAGAACTCATTTTCACCGGTGGCTGCAGAACCGAAATCCCCAAACATCCGTTGCAGGTTGGTTTTATTCGTGTCTGTAACCGCGAGCGTTGTTTTCGAAGCCGCAAGCGAATCCTGTTTTCTTATTTCTGCCTGTTCAAGTTCAAATTGTTCAAGCCTGACATTTCTGAGAGAATCGGCCATATGCTGTCTGCGGGCCAGTTCTTCTTCCGAAGGTTTATTAATAATACTGTAAACAATAAGAATTCCAACAATAATAATAATTCCGATAATCGAATTTCTGTCCATTCTATATATAAAATTTTATAATAATACTCAATTTTTTACACGGATTGCATTTTTGCTAATTCAAATTATAAAAATCAGGAAATTGCAGCCTTTATGAAACTCACAAATAAGGGATGTGGCTTTAACACCGTGCTGCTGTATTCAGGATGAAACTGTACCCCAACAAACCACTTGTGAGATGGCATTTCCATTATTTCAACCAGGTTGGTATCGGGATTTATTCCGGCTGCAATCATACCGGCTTTTTCGTAAGCTTCGAGAAAAAGGTTGTTGAACTCATACCTGTGCCGGTGCCTTTCAATAACTTCGGTAACAGCGTATGCTTTATGCGTCAGGGTGCCTTTTTTTATGGTGCACGGATAACCACCAAGCCTCATGGTTCCTCCCTTGTCCGATATTCCTTTCTGTTCCTCCATCAGGTCTATCACCGGGTAAGGTGTTTTGGTAGCCATCTCGGTGGAGTGTGCTTTTTCAAAGCCAAGCACATTACGGGCAAATTCTACGACTGCGCATTGCAACCCCAGGCAAATGCCAAAAAACGGAATATTGTTTTCGCGTGCATATTTCACTGCCAGAATTTTTCCTTCAATGCCCCTGTCACCAAATCCGGGGGCTACAATAATGCCTTTCAGTCCCTTCAATAGTTCTGTAAAGTTGGTTTCGTCAATATTTTCTGAATGTATAAATTTTACATCCACTTTACTGTCGTTCATCGCCCCTGCATGGATAATTGACTCATTGATTGATTTATAGGAATCCTTTAGTTCAACATATTTACCTATAAGACCTATTTTCACTGTATGTTTGGGATTTTTAAGCCTTTTCAGAAATTGTTTCCATGGCGCCAGTTCAGGGGTTCCATTTTCAGGCAGCTTAAGTTTTTTGATAACAGTAACATCCAGTTTCTCTTTCTGCATGAGAATGGGAACCTCATAAATGGTTGAAACATTGATTGACTGTATAACCGAATCGAGGTCAACATTGCAGAATAGTGCTACTTTTTTGCGAAGGTCAATGGTTATCTCCCTTTCGGTTCGTAATACCAGGATGTGCGGCTGAATACCGTTCTCGAGCAACACTTTTACCGAATGCTGGGTTGGTTTTGTTTTCAGTTCACCGGTAGCCGAGAGATACGGTACAAGCGTAAGATGGATCACCAGGCAGTTCGATTCGCCCATCTCCCATATCAATTGTCTTACCGACTCGATGTAAGGCAACGATTCGATGTCGCCGACAGTACCTCCAATTTCGGTAATCACCACATCGTATTTGTATTTCGAGCCGAGAAGTTTGATCCTTCTTTTAATTTCATCGGTGATATGAGGTATTACCTGAACCGTTTTTCCAAGGTAATCGCCCTTTCTTTCTTTGTTGATAACAGTCTGGTATATTCTTCCTGTGGTGACATTGTTTGCCTGGGTAGTCTGAACACCCAGGAACCTTTCATAATGCCCGAGGTCAAGGTCGGTCTCGGCGCCGTCAATGGTTACATAGCATTCACCATGTTCGTATGGGTTTAACGTACCGGGATCAACATTGATATAGGGGTCAAGCTTTTGTATTGTAACATGAAACCCCCGTGCCTGGAGTAATTTTCCCAAAGAAGCCGAAATAATCCCTTTACCGAGGGAAGAAGTAACCCCGCCGGTTACAAATATATATTTTGTTGCAGCCAAAACTGTTTATTTTATATCAATCATTATACATATCTTCAATCATCTTAATTTTCTCGGTAAGCAACCTGATCTTGTTTTTGGCATCGTCAATTTTTCGCTGTACTTCTTTGATCATAGATTCTGCATTCTTTGATTTTGCAAAAAAACCGATATTGTTTTCCCAGAGAACAATATCGCTTTCAAGTTGCTTCAGGCGGCTGATAAATTTATCACGCTCCTGCAATACCCGGTAATCATGATTTGGCTTGGTTTGAATGCTATCGAGCCTTGTTTTGAATTTTAGCAGGTCTTTCTTGCCATCATCAATCTTTAGGTCATCAAATTTATGGTTGAGGGCCTCCCTGTATTTTGTCTGTATTTTGTCTTTTTCGTTAAAGGGCACAAACCCGATGGCAGCCCATTCGCGTTGAAATTCCCTGAGCATTTTCAGGTTTTCCTCAACATTGGATGAAGGCTCAAAGCGGTTTATTTTTTCGATGAGCTCTTCTTTTTTCTTCAGGTTCGACTCGTAAGAATCATCAACAGTGGCAAAAAACTGCGATTTTCTTTCGAAAAACTTATCGCAAGCACTCCTGAACCTCTTCCATATCTTATCTGAATATTTGTAAGGTACCGGGCCAATGTCTTTCCAACGTTTCTGCAATGCAATCAGGTCTTCGGTTGTTTTTTTCCATTCTGAACTTTCTGACAGCGCTTCGGCTTGAATGCACAATTCTGTCTTTAATTGAAGATTATCATTTTGTTCCTGTTTGGCAGTACTGAAGAATTCACGTTTACGGTTGAAAAAGCTGTCACAGGCTTCCCTGAAACGCTTATAGATTTTTGCGTTGTCTTTTTTAGGGGCAAAACCAATGGCCCTCCAGACTTTCTGAAGTTCGATGATATCGCGGGAAGCTTTTTCCCAGTCGTGCATACTTTCAATTTCACCGTTGGCAATTTCTTCAGCTTTTTCGCACAAGGCTGTTTTTGCCTCCAGGTTATTTTTCTGTTCCTGCTTCAGGTTAAGGAAAAAGTCCTGATGGCGCTTATTGATCTTTGAAGTTGTTTCTTTAAAACGTTTCCAAATCTCGGTACGCATCTCAACAGGCACAGGTCCTATTTCACGCCATTGCTCGTGTAAGGTCTGAAGTGTATTGAATGCTATCACCACATTGGGTTCAAGCAACAACTCATCTGCTTTTTCACACAGGGTAATTTTCGATTCAAAGTTTTTCTTTAAATCTAAATCTCGCAGTTCCTGGTTTATTTTTATATAATCGTAAAAAGTCTCTACATGATGATGATAGGTCTCCCACAAATCTTTCAGGTTTGACTGCGGTACGGGGCCCGTCTCCCTCCATCTGCGCTGAAGTTCCCTGAATTCGTGAAATGTTTTGTTAATAGATTCCTTTCTGTTAACGAGGTCTTTAATCTCTTCGATAATTTTATATTTCTCCTCAAGGTTTTTCTGCTTTTCAACTTCCTGTTGTTTGGTGTACTCAGCCTTATATTCCCTGAATCGTGTTAGGTATTCCTTCAGTGTTTTTTCTACAGGGTCTTCTTCTGCTTTAAAATCTTCAGGGGCACCGCCTTCTTCGTAAAATTTTTTCCTTTTCTTCTCAATATCGGCTTTATGCTTTTTGTAGAAATGTATTTTTATGGTATCCACATCATGGATAATATCCTGCATGGAACCTTTATCCAGCACTTCCTTAAGGATGGCAACCAGGTCTTCCTTACTCAGCGCTGCATAATCTATTTTTTCTGGCTTTTCTTCTGTTTCTGCCGTTGACTCTTCAGTCTCTTCATCTATAGCGTCCTTTGTTCCGGCAATATCGGCCTCATCATCTGCGTTATCTGTAATATCTTCATTTTCATGATTTTCGACTGATTTGTCAACAATTTCGGAGGATACATTTTCTTCTTTATGATCTTCTTCCTCTGAACCGGTAACTGAAACTTCTTCCTGACTATGAGAAACTTCATCCTCAACCTGCAGTTCAGTCTCCTCATCATTTTGAGGGTCATCAACATTGAGTTCGTCAACTGATGGGGAGTTGTTCTCTGGATCTTCTTCCCGAACACCTTCTTCTGCAGGTTCTTCACCCTTTATTTCATCCTGCATCTTATTACCGGCACTCTCATCAACATCGCCGTATTGTTCTTCATGAACAGAGCTCTGTGGTTTCTTATCAACCATATTGGATTCCTTATTGTGTAAAAACACGTTAAAATTTCAAACCACGAAAATATACATTAACTGGTAATAGTCAAAGCTTTTTACAAGTAAATCTGAATTTATAAAAAGCTTTTAACATATAAAACGGCACAACTCGCTGATGGTTTTATAAACGCAAAAAAGCCGGTTACATGATATAACCGGCTTCAATACAAACTGAAAAACAATTATTTTATATCAATCTCTTTTGGCCCTTTCTTAACCTGATCTTCTTTAAGAGGAAGCTTTACAATCAATAAGCCGTTGTGATAATTTGCCGAAATCTTTTCACTGTCAACATTTTCAGGGATGATAAACGAACGCTCAAAATCTACATAGCTAAATTCATGGCGCGTGTAAACATTATTGCTCTTTTTCTCACGGGAAGATTCATGTTTCAGTACCAGTAAATCATTGTCAATACTAATTTTTACCTGGTTTTTTTCAAGACCTGGAATAGCCAGTTCAATCCTGTAACCGGTACTTGACTCATAAATATTGGCTGCCGGCCTGCAAGTCCTGCAATCGTGATTGTTGTTATTGAAAAGACTGTTTACCAGTTCGCTGAATGTTTTGTAACCGTTATAACCATTGCTGTGGTTTAATTCCGGGGATTTGTAATGTATCAGTGCCATAATTATTTAAATTTTAAGTTACTATTCTTTTTCGTTTCTAATAAACATACAAGTTATAAGCCAAAAAATTTAAAAGACATTCTGACCTGAATTTCCTGCTTAAAGTAGTCAAAATGGCATTTTGTAGGTGTATCATTATGCCTGTTTGTCAGAAATTTTGGGTAATATCGCATGAAAAAGCCATTTAATAAAACCGGAAAAAGTGTAATTGAACATAAGTTTGTACCTTTGCAACATGCGGATAGATATTCTTACCATACATCCCGGACTGCTTGAAGGGCCTTTCAGCGAATCAATCATCAAACGTGCACAAGCCAAAGGCTGTGTGGAGATTGTAATACATAACATAAGGGACTATGCCCAGAACAAACACAAGCAGGTAGATGATTACGCATTTGGAGGCGGCGCCGGTATGGTCATGGGTATCGAAGCCATTGATATTCTTATTGAAAAACTAAAAAAAGAACGCCAATACGATGAAATAATTTACACAGCCCCCGATGGAGAGCAATATCATCAGAAAATGGCAAACTATTTTTCTACCCTTGAAAACATTATTATATTGTGCGGGCATTACAAGGGTATTGACCAAAGAATACGCGACCACCTGATAACACGTGAGATATCCATCGGCGACTACGTACTGACAGGAGGCGAGCTTGCTGCCGCGGTGCTTGTTGACAGTGTGGTAAGGCTGCTGCCGGGTGCAATGTCGGATGAAACATCAGCGCTTACAGATTCATACCAGGACAACCTTCTTTCTCCGCCTGTATATACAAGGCCTGCTGAATATAAAGGCTGGAAAGTGCCCGATATCCTGCTGTCAGGGAATACAAAAGAAATAGAACAGTGGAAGCTTGACCAGAGTTTTGAAAGAACCCAAAGGCTCAGGCCCGATCTATTAACAGACATAAAAAATGAATAATAAGATGACTTAAATATTTAAGATTGATGCTTAAGAATTATCCTTAATACTTATGTTCTAAACTGATTTTGGTAGTTTTAAAACAAACACCCTTTAATGGTGTCCAGAAAAAAGACCATATTCATAAAAACCGGGCGGTTACAGTTGAGGCAGATATTCATTATTTAAATTTAAAAGCAATGAAAGACAGTTATTTATATAAACCGCGCAAGTGGAAATCAATTGAACTTTGGGCAAAAGTTACCCGTGAAGATTGGTATGACCCGTTATGGCAAAGAAAAAATGCCATACGCAATACCGAACAATTAAAAAAGGTAATCAAACTAAATAAATTCCAGGAGGAAGAGATAAAACGCACCATAAACTCGTTGAGGAAAGAAGGGAAGGAACCGATGCGGATCACACCTTATTATGCCTCGCTGATCCAGGAGGACCCTTTTCACCCTGATTTTTTTGGTGAAAAATCTAAAAAAAGGTTAGACCCGGTTTTCTGGCAAAGCGTGCCCACCCCTGCAAACCTCCTATTTCCCGATGCGGGTGTAGAAGAGGCTATGCACGAGAGCTCCAGAAGTTTCGGCGCAGCCTACCAGCGGTACCCGAACCGTATTGCCCTTTTTGTGGCAGAGAACACAAGTTGTGCCTCATATTGTGTTCATTGCCAGAGGGCCAAATCGCTTGATAGTACAACGCATGTTAATACTGTTAAAATCAGTAAAGGTTTGTTTTATATCAGGTACAACAAAAACATTAACGAAGTGCTTGTTACCGGCGGTGATGCCCTGATGATAAGTAAAAAACAGCTAAAATATGTTCTTGAAGAATTAAGCAAAATTCCCCACCTGCGCGTGATAAGAATTGCCACCAGGGTACCTGTTGTAATGCCAATGGCCATTACTGATGAGTTGCTTGAAATGATAAAAAAATCGGCCAACAAGTACACCAAGGGTATAGACAAATATGTGTATTTTATGACACACATCAATCATTACCAGGAGATTACAAAAGACCTCTACAAGGCAGTCAAAAAAATTCGTGAATACGGGTTTACCATCCGCAACCAGACGGTGTTGCTGAACCATGTAAACGACAGCTACCGTACACTGGCAGAGACATTCAGAAGAATGTTCTGGATTGGTGTTCACCCCTATTACCTGCTGCAATGCCATAAAGAAAAAGGTATTGTCCATTTTATCACCCCGATACAGGTGGGAAAAATTTATATGAAACACCTGCAGGGCTGGATATCGGGGATTACAATGCCCCGTTATGCGGCCAATGTTGAAGGTGGCGGGGGCAAAGTGCTGCTTATGCCATCAGGGCATGACACGCTTGGCCTGGATACGAAAATTGATGACAAAATATCGGAAAGTTATGCCAATGTTTATACCTGGGACAGCAAAGAAATAATTAAATACGAAGCCCTTGGACGCGCACGGAAGGAAGAGTACGAAGAGGCAGTGAAGATTATGGATGCATTCATCGGACGAAAAGGAGTATTCCTGCCCAGGGTCATCCTAGTTGATGAAAAAGGAAATCACATCGAGACCACAAATCGTACAAGGCTTCCGGCTTTTGAACAAATTGAAAAATCAAAACTCTTAGGTTATGAACTTCACACCGAAAATATGCCCCTGACCAATCCTGTTGACATTCTTGATGAACTGGAGGAGGAATTCAAGAAATCGGATTATAACCGTGGGACAGTAATCTGACATCTTACTTGTTGCCGGTACTTTCGCGATGACATACCGTATTGTAAGGACAATTCTTACAGACCTCCATATCGTTGGTTTGCACAAAGTGTACTTTATTATCAAAAAGTTGGGCAAGCGTAACTTTCAAGCGTTTTTCAAATTCTGACAGGTACGGAATTGCATTGTCAACTGATGTTTTTTGGCTTTTACCCTGTTGTTCTATAACCCGGAAGTCAAATTCCGGGTTAAACATACTGCGGATAAAATAGAGGCCTGGCAAAATCGCATCCCTACCCTCATTTTTCTGCATCACAAGGCTATACAGAAAAATCTGAAACACAGCGCTATTTCTTTTCGATCCCGTTTGATCAAAAAGTTCATCGGTGTTTTCGAAAGTGTTTTTTTTAACACCCGTTTTATAATCCACGATCCTCAGCACCCCTTCTTTTTCGTCAATTCGGTCAATGATCCCGCCTATCCTTAATTGATGGCCATCAGGCAGGTCAAGATCAAAAATGTATTTCTTTTCAAGTGCGACCAGCCTGAAAGGTGCATAGCGTTTATCAAATTCAAGTATCTGTTGAATGTATTTAAGGATAATCTCCCGCAGAATAATGTTTCTGCCCGATATCTCAGTTTTTTTTCCGTTGAAAAACTCATCGCTGAAAGCCTGGTCTGCAGCCCCGGCAAGCAATTCGCCGTTTTGCTGAATTTCTTCTATCGCTTTATCATTCAATATTTTACCCACGAAAGGACTGTAAAGCAATTCCATAGCCTTGTGCAAAACAGAACCGAATAATGCCGGATCGAGTTCTTCAGACAGAATATCAGGCTCCTTCAACCCCACGATGTATTTGAAATAAAACCGTAACTGGCAGTTGAGGTATGTGTTTATCGCGCTGGGGGTAAAATATGACCCGCTATGATCACCCAGGTATTTTTGAAGTATTTTCATAACCCGGTCATCTTTGGCAGCCTGAATTTTTTTTGGCAGTGTAAAAACCACATCAGGGACAATCACTTTTTCTTCCACCTTAAAAACAGGGTCATAGTATAGCTGGTGCAAAAAACGCGACCGTTCACCTGTTGCCATTCCATCGTGCCTTGAATTGTATACCAGGCAAATATTTTTCGCCCGCTGAATAAGCCTGTAAAAATAATAGGCATAGATGGCATCCCTGTGTTCGGGAACAGGCAACCCAAACCCATACCTGAGGCCCAGGGGGATAAATGTAGGGGGGTTACCGGTCTTTGGAAAAATGCCTTCGTTCATTGAAAAAATAATAACATTTTCAAAATCAAGCACCCTGGTTTCGAGTATCCCCATCACCTGCAGTCCTTTGAGAGGTTCTCCAGAGAAAGGGATTGACAATTCAGCCAACGATTTCAGTATGATATTAAAAACCATACCAGTTGATAATTCTATCTGCGCCCCTTCAATCAGTTCTTTCATCTGTTTAAAGGTTACAACCGACAGGTAAAGCATTTCTGCCTGCCAGGTATGGTTGCTGTTTTGATCGCCTGATAAAACAAAATCAGCAGCAAGCTTTGTTAAAATATTCAGAAAATATTCAGGAATTTTTTTTGCATTACCAGGCAGGCCGGTTATGAGTTTCAGCATACCGGAAACCGCAACATCCTCTGCAGCAGGGTAAACAGCATTAGACTCAATGATTGATTTCTTCAATTCCTTAACCCGGTCGGCTTCTTCAATATTTATTTCCGGCAGGTTGAGCAGGGCAATCACGTCTTTATGATAAAAACGCAGGGTATTGCCGGCAGAATTCCTGGAGTTGGCGTGAAGGTTGACGATACAGTTCACCAAATGGTATATGCTGCTTTGCATAACAGGGAAACCCATCGTTACATTCATATCTTTGTATGAACCCGGAACTGCTGACAAAACAGGCAGGAGCAACGACTCATCTGCAAGGACAACGGCAGTGTTCACCGGATTTTCATAATCCCGTGGCAAATCTTTCATAAAAAATGATAAAGCACCAGTTTGCCCTGTATTTGAAGGCGCATTCACAAATGTAATTTTCTTGTCGTTACGGGTTAAACCTTCGAAATTCATCCCGATATCAGGGGCAGGAAACCTTTTAATATTTTCCCTTATAAAGAAGCCTGCTTCATGTACGCTGTTGTTTATGTAATAATGGTCATAATCCCATAGAAATTCAGCCATACCTTTTGTTTTCAGGTGGTTGAGCAATCGTTCTTCGGCCTTGTTCAAAGCGTTGAAACCTATAAAAATAAATTTTTTTACACCGATGGTTTCAAGTTGGCCGGCGGCAATGTCTTCAGCGACTTTCCTGTAAATCATTCCCTCGTATGCAATGCCTTTTTGCTGCAGGGAAGATTTAAAACTATCGTAAACTGCAGGCATAACTTCCCATAGAGAAACAAAAGATGATTTCTCCCCCGAAAGTTTTCCGTGTTTAAATGAATCCCAAAAGCGGCCGATAATTTTCAACTGGTCGGCATCGAGGTAGTCGAAATGATTTTCAATACTTTTCAGTCCGGCAAGATTTTGGAAGATCTCATGCGGATTGACTAAATATTTGTCAATATCGTCAAAATCTGACAGTAAAATCGCGGCATAATAAAAAAAATCATCTATTTGTTCGGTGGTATTGGTGACACGCTTAAAGGCATCGTACAATTCAAAAATAAGCGTAAGTTTCACGGCTACCGTGTAACCCGAAAGTGTTTCCATTAAACCGGAAATGGTATGATATGCCGGGGCCCAGACAGGTTTTTCGGAAATCTCAGACAGATAATTGTTGAAATAACGTATGGGGCGTTTGCCCGGGAACACCACTGCAATACTTTCAGTATCAGCGTTATATTGCGATAAAAAATAAGATGCAGCCTGTTTCAAAAAATATTGATTCATTTTGTGGTATTAAATATTTGACTATCGGCACAATTTCTCTCAAGCCATTTTTTCCCCTGCCAGGTATTTCGTTTCTCAAGCAGCTTTTCAAATTTCACCAATATCTGGTCATTCCGAAGGTCCCAGACAATACCTTCGCAATAGCGCGGTGGCGCTTCGCCTGCAATTCTTTCGACCACGAACCCGGGATTGAGGTTTTCAATGCACGACACCATAAATTCAAGATATTCATCAAGGTCATTGAACAAAGAAAAATTTTCGGGATGTACCTGGTATTCACCAGCCATAACAGTGCCTTTAAAAATCTGTAACTGATGGAACTTAACAGCATCCAGCGGCAGTTGAGAAATAACAGCTACAGATTTCAACATCTCTTCACGTGTCTCACCGGGTAACCCGAAAATGAAATGCCCTCCCGTGCGGATATGCCGTGCAGCAGTTTTTTCAAGGGCAATAACAGTCTCTTCGAAAGTATGGCACCTGTTTACCCTTTCAAGGGTTTTGTTGTATACCGATTCGATACCATACTCTATGACCAGGTAAGTCTTTTCGGCCAGTTTTGCAAGATAATCAAGCTTCTTATCGTCTACGGCATCGGGACGGGTACCTATGATCAATCCTGTAACACCTTCAACAGCAAGCGCTTCGGAATACATTTTATCAAGCTCTTCAAGAGATTTATAGGTATTGGTATAAGCCTGAAAATAAGCAATGTATCCAAGCGCCCGCCGGTACCTGTTGCGATGAAATTCTATACCTTCGGAAACCTGTTGCGTGATAGATTTCGATGCGCTGCAATACGAAGGGTTGAAGGCTTCGTTGCTGCAATAGGTACAGCCGCCCCACCCTTTTGTGCCATCGCGGTTAGGGCATGTGAAACCGGCATCAATTGCCACTTTTTGCACCCTTGTGCCAAATAGTTTCCGCATATAATCCGGATAAGCGTTAAACCTGCGCGCAGTGCCCCAAGGAAAGTGTGCCGTCATTCAGTTACCTGTATAATTTTATTTTTACCTGTATACCACAAATATGCTTCAACCTGCCGGTATCCCATCCTTTTAAGCAGATCGCGATACCCTGTTACCTGTTTTTTATGTTCATCATTTTCCTTTTCACCGAATTTATAGTCAATAATAATGGCTTTATCTTCTTTGACCAATACCCTGTCAGGACGTTTGTTTTCATGGCCTTTAAAAAGAATATCCCTTTCATTCAATATTTTCCACTCACCAGAGAACCAGCCCTGTACCTGGATATCAGAAAACATTGCCGCGGTTTCTTTCCTGATATTTTCCATTTCGTTTTTATCAATCATCCCGCGATAAAAAAGATTGACAAGCGCAGGCCCAATGTCATTAAGCGTTATGACCCGGGCGAATAGCGCGTGCATGATTTTGCCGTAGCTTAAAGGGGAAAATCCCTCCTCGCCGTATGAAAGAAAGTCCCGGGCATGGGTTGAAACACTCATTCTCTGCAACGAGTTATATGCAGGCAACATGTCAGCATCAAGCCTGTCCACCTGTTCCTTTTCAGTCTGCTGTGGCCGTGAGAGATTGCCATACTCAAATATCTTTTCTTCCTGTAGTTCGGTAACTAAAATATCAGGATGTGCATCCTGGAACTGCTTCAATGTTTCGCCAATAAGATGCGAGATGTCTGAAATATCTTTCCCTGATTTTCTTTCATCGGCAGGCATATAGCAGAATAAAGCATCTTTTGCCCTGGTAAATGCAACATAAAGCAGGTTAAGGTTATCAATATAAATCCTCAGCTTTTCATCTTTGTAATCGCCTGAAAAACAAGTATTCTCCAGAAAGCTTCCATAATTTACGGGCAAAACCTCCAATTGGTTGAAAGGGCTGTCTTTTGGCATACACCATATAATATTGCCTGCCGGAGGATTGATTTTCCAGTTGCAGAAAGGCATAATCACAACATTGAATTCAAGTCCCTTCGATTTATGAATGGTAAGTATCCTCACAGCATCAAGATTATCGGCGCCGGGGATGGTTTTTTTAGAACCGGTTTCTTCCCAGTAATTCAGAAATGCATCCAAACCTGAACTGTTTCGACCCGAAAAATCTATCACCATGTCCTGCAGGGCATTGACATAAACCTGTTCACCCTGTAGTGCAGATAGATTATAGGTAATTATTACCTTTTGCAATATTTCATACACGGGCGATCCCGGGCGTGATGCCCCAAAGATAGAAAAGACTTCAGGCATTACCCTGCGTACATCATCTTTTAACGATGAACGGCTGAATGGTGGCATTATAGCATCTTCTTTTACTGATGTAACCTTTTGAATATAATTCAGGTATTCAAAAAGCATGAAATAGCAGTTAATATCATCGTCCGGGTCGGTAAGGTAACGGAATACCGAAATAATGAATTTCACAGCAGGGGATGAACCAATAAAAAGAGCCTCTTCTGAAACAATGTGGAAACTTTTGCCATTTATTCCTTCCGGGTTTTGTCTTTGCGCCAAAAGAAAATCCGCTACCTCTTTTCCTTCTTTTTTACTCCTCACAAGTATTGCTATTTCACCCGGTGTATAACCCTGATCGAGCAGATCACCTATACACTGTGCAATTTTTGGAAGCACGGTCCCGCCATATTGTGAACCCGGGGACACAACACTTATCCTGACATACCCGCCATCCCCGGCATTTGCAGGCAATTGCTGATTGACATCGGCATAAAGCTTCTCAATAATGTGATGATAAGGAAGTTCTTTATTGTTTTCATCTTTTTGAAACAGGCTTTGAAATATGCACGGCGCGATGGTAAAAAAACGGTTGTTAAATGTCACGATCTTCTTTTTGCTGCGCCAGTTAACTTCTAAGGTTTCGGTACGGATTGCCCCGCTGTAAAAATCATCAAACACATCTTTTAACAGAATTTCCCAGTCGCCGTTTCTCCACCTGTAGATTGATTGCTTCGGGTCGCCCACGATCAGGCAATTATAATCCTGCGACAGGCTGTTGCTGATAAGCGGTTTGAAGTTTTGCCACTGAAAGCCCGAGGTATCCTGAAACTCATCAATGAGGAAATGGTGAAAATAGTTGCCCGTTTTCTCATAAATAAATGGGGCATCGTTATTGTCTATAATCCTGTTGATCAACTGGGCCGAATCGCTGATGAGAAAAAGGTTTTTGTTTCGGGTATGCCTGTACACCGAGGCAGTAATATCTGTAAGGATACCAAGGGTATAAAAATTCCTGATGAGTGTTCTGGCTGTATGGTATTGTTTACTTTGTTCATCCATAAAATCAACAACCTTTTGCAACAAGGGATGGAGAGAGTTTTCAACCACGCCCTGTATAAAGCTTTTTTGCGGGTGATTGGATTTAAACCATTTGTCAGGATTTTGTAAAACTTCTGTAACATAGGAATTTATATCTGGCACATTGCCTGCTGCCATTTTCTGAAAAAAACCTGCAGGCCCCCTGTATTTCTGGTAAAAATCATCAACGGAAAGATTATGGTCATCGAATATTCCAAGTGCCTGCCGGCCATATTCTATAACTGCTGACTCAAACGATGCAGTGATTTTAAAAAGCCGGCCTTTAAATGCTGTAAGAAACGCTTTGTCATTGAGTTTTTCTGCTATTGAACCGGCATAAAGTTTATACTTCTCCTTAAAAATCTCCTTTCCCAGTTCAATGATTTTGTTTTTAAGGTTCCATCCTTTTTCTTCTTCGACCCTTGACAGGGTAAATTCTATAAGCCAGTTGCGCAACCCGGTATCCTGTCCTATCCTGTTGAACATATCTTCAATGGCAATGTTCAGCACATTTTCATCGTCGAGCTCGAGGTTATAATTGCTTTGAATACCTATTTCACGTGTAAAAGAGCGGATAACATACTGAAAAAAGCTATCAATGGTACCCACGCTAAACCGGGAGTAATTATGCAGTATTTTTTTCAGGATGATACCTGCTTTAAGACGAATATCTTTTTCGGTTTTTCCCGTGATTTCCATTAGTGGCCGAAGATAATGATCGGGGTTGCCCGCTGAAAGTGAATGCAACACGCTGATAATCCTTGATTTCATCTCACCGGTAGCCTTATTGGTAAAGGTTACTGCAAGAATATGCCTGAAATTGCCGGTATCATCAAACAGGTATGAAAGATATTCGAGGGTAAGCCTGAAAGTCTTTCCTGAACCCGCAGAAGCGCGCACTATGTTGAGATGGGCCATTGAAACCAGGGTAAATATTTCACAGAAAAGTAAAAGTAACTTCTTGCTTCAAACTTTCCAACAGTTTAATCAGGAAAGGCAAAAACCTGAAAAATTATTGTTAATCTTTTATGAATGGATGTGATTTTCCGTAATGTTCAGTTGATGCATGATTTACTCGTATTTTAGTGCGTTTGCAGGGTTGCCCCTGGCTGCCATATAAGCCCTGTAGATCACACTAATCATGGCAATGAGCAAAGCAACAAGGAATGATAACAAAAATTCCCAGGCAGAAAAACCTGTACGGTAATGGAAATTTTCAAGCCATGCCCTCATAATAAGGTAAGTTATTGGCCAGGCAATCACTGTAGCAATTGACACAAGCAAAAAAGCCTCCCTGGTAAGCAGGATGATCACCCCTGAAACTGATGAGCCAAGTGTTTTTCTGATACCTATCTCTTTGGTGCGTTGCTCTGAAGCATAAGAAGTAAGCCCGAATAAACCGAGGCATGCAATTACGATGGCAAGAATAGCAAAGCCAAGTGAAATTTTACTGGTACGTATCTCTTCATGGTACATCTGGTCAAATTCCTCATCCATAAAAAAGTATTGCATGGGGTCTGAAGGTGCAAATTCATTCCAGGTATGTTCGATATTTTTCATTGTCTCTTTTATATTGCCGGAATCGAGCCGTACAGTAACATATCCTCCCCATCCCCATGCAGGAGGCTTTCTCATAAACACATGCGGATAGATATCTTCGTGCAGCGACTGGTAATTAAAATTTTCTACCACCCCCACCACCGGGAGCCTGAGCTTCTCCCCGGGGTTCTCGTCAGGCTGAATAAACCGTTCTGACAATGGATCTGTGAAACCGAATTTTTTCACAGCGCTTTCATTAATCACTACACTTATGCTATCTGTCGGAAAATCATCTGAAAAGAATCTTCCAAGCTTTATTTTCATGCCATAAGTTTCGATAAAGTCATCATCTACCCAGTTAACATTCATTAAAACAGTCTGGTCGCTGTTGCTTCTTCCGTCAATCATAAAACCGTTGTTATTGTTCGGATAGCCCGGCACAGCGGTGGAATTTGAAGAAACCAGCACGCCGGGGAATTTTTTTAGCTCATCCTGAAAAACCTTTATTTTCTGGTAATCCCCCAGCGCATCTGCCCTTTTAATCACCAGCAATTGCTCCTTGTCGAACCCCAGGTCTTTGTTCAGCATAAAATTTATCTGCCTGTAAATGATTATTGTACCAAGAATAATGATTATGGAAATGCAGAACTGGAACACTACCAATATGCTTCTAATCAGACTTTTTCGGGGACCTTTGTCAATTCCCGTGATAACAGTTACCGGTTTATAAGATGAAAGCATAAACGACGGATAGCTACCTGCCAGTAACCCTATAATGGCTGCAAGTATAATTAGGGCAGGAATAAAATACCAGTGCTCAAAAAGATTGAGCGAAAGGTTAAGCTGTGTAATGCTGTTCACCGAAGGTAAAACAAGTTTTACAATAACAAGTGACAGAAGGAGCGAAAGAAAACTCATCAGTACCGATTCGAAAAGAAACTGGCTGATCAACTGTAATCTTGAAGACCCGGTAACCTTTCTGAGGCCTACTTCTTTTGCGCGTTTCACCGATCTGGCAGTCGCGAGGTTCATATAGTTGATTATCGCTACAACGATTATTAGCAGCGCCACAACAGAAAAGATGTAAACATATTTTTTGTTGTTTGATGGTTTAAAACCATGCTGAATATCCGTATTCAGGTGAATGTCCCCGAGCGGCTGTAAATATAACCCGTAACGGTTTCCTGCTTCTGTCCACTCCTCAAGTGATATGCCCAGTGCCTGCTGTACCTGCGGACCGATATATTTTTCGAGAACAGTCTTAATATTATCTTCCACTTCCTGTTTTGAAATTCCTTCTTTTAAAAGAAGATAAGTGCCGAAACTGTTTGAAAGCCAGCTTTGATCGTTGGCCCTCCAGTGGGTTTTAAAAGATGCCAGGATGTTGCACCCGAAGTGGCAGTTTTCAGGCACATTTTCCATTATGCCTGTTACAGTATAGTAGGCGGTATCTGTATTCACGCGAAACTGTTTGCCAATGGGGTCGGTATCCCCAAAATATTTTTTCGCCGCATCTTTTGTAAGCACCACATTGCGCGGTGCCGAAAGCGCCGTATTCGGATCACCCTGTATAAGGGGGATAGAAAAAATGCTGAAAAACCCAGAGTCGGCCAGCATAAAATGGTTTTCGATATAGCTGCGGTCATCAATCTTAATAATAATCTCGTCCCAGTTATCCATTCTTATGGCTTCTTCCACGCCCGGAATTTCGTTTTTCAAAGCCAAGGCGGTGGGTGCTGCAGTCCATGCGCCTTTAATTTCCGATTCCCCAATTTTACCATCAAGATAAAGCCTGTAAATCTGATTGTATTTATGGTTGAATTTGTCATAGCTCAACTCATTCATTACAAATAAAATAATTATGAGAGAAGCAGCGATACCGATGGCCAGTCCGGCAGTGTTGATGAAGACATATGTTTTTTGTCGTGAAATATTTCGCAGGGCAACAATTATGAAGTTTTTAAGCATGCATGTTCAGATTTGGTTTTGTTTACCTGATAAGACGCCCGAATACCATTTTAGTTACAACGACGGAGAAAATTTTAAATTGTTGCACACGGTTTCAGTCGAAAAACAATTTTTACAAAAAAATGTTGGGTGAAAGCTTAAATTCTTGGAAATAAAAAAATTCTTTATAAGCAGGTTTATTTCAAAGGATGAATGATTTTATCCTATTACTTTTTCCCCGCAATATTTGCATTTTCCTTCTTTGTCTATGCCTTCTGTATCAATAAAGTAACCAGTCCTTTTAATCAGCAATCTTCCGCAGGTCGGGCATTTTGTATCCTGAAAATCTTTCATATGAATGTTTCCGACATAAACGTAACGTAGTTTTTCTGCAGCAATGCGGTAAAACTTCTCAAGCACACCTGCACCAGTAGGTTCAATACCAAGTTTGTACATAGGGTGATAGCGCGACAGGTGCAACACAGTCCTGCTGCCAAGTTCAGAAGAAATCCAGTTTACCATTTCTGTAAATTCTCTCTCATCATCATTAAGGGTTGGGATGACAAGGTTCGTAATTTCCAGGTGTTTGCCACTTTTCCCAAGTATCTTCAGTGTATTGAGTACCGGTTGTAAGCCCGAACCTGTCTGTGTTTTATAGAATTTGTCGTTGAATGCTTTCAGATCAATATTGTAGGCATCTGTATATTCAAGAAGTTCAAATAATGGCTTTTCACTGATAAAACCATTGGAAACCACAACGTTTTTCAATCGTTCCTGCCAGATAAGTTTTGCTGTATCGAGCATAAACTCAAAAAACACGGTTGGTTCGTTATATGTATAAGCCACCCCAATATTTTTGCTCTTTGATTTTGCCAGCTTTAGGATTTCTTCCGGTGCATATCTTTTGTCGTGATAATAATCATCGGGGGAAGCCTGTGATATCTGCCAGTTTTGGCAACATCTGCATTTCATGTTACAGCCTATGCTGCCTATTGATAAAATAACCGAGCCGGGGAAAAAATGGTACAATGGCTTTTTCTCAACAGGATCAAAATTAATAGCAGAAATCAATCCGTAGTTCTCGCTGTATAACTTACCGGCATGGTTTTTCCTGACCTTGCAGATACCACGGGCACCTTCTTTTATTTCGCAGGTATGAGGGCAGAGCAGGCAGGTAACCCTGCCTGCTGAGGTCTTATAATACAATGCCTCTTTCAAGATTCAGAATTTTGAGTAGTATAAAATTATTGAAAAAGATTGAAATAATAAGCCTGTCACTTATTATGCACCAAGATGTCACCTAGAAAACGGCAAGGGTTACAGAAAAACTTTTACAGGTATGCTTTCCTCATGGCATCGAGCCTTATGAGAATAAACAGTAGAACACTGAAACCCATTAGCGAAGACCCGCCATAACTAAAGAAGGGAAGCGGGATGCCTATAACAGGGAACAATCCTATGGTCATGCTGATATTAATCGCCACATGGATTAAAAGCACAGAAGCCACAGCATATGCATAAACCCTGGTAAATTTTGACCGCTGCCTTTCAGCTACAATAATAATCCTAACCATTAGCCCGGCAAATATTAACAAAACCACGCTTGTGCCGACAAATCCCCATTCTTCGCCAACAGTGCAGAATATAAAGTCGGTACTTTGCTCCGGAACGAAATCGAACTTTGTCTGTGTTCCGTCAAGAAACCCTTTTCCGCTGAAACCACCTGAACCGATGGCTATCTTTGACTGGTTGACATTATACCCGTATCCGCGTGGGTCTTGTTCCTTTCCCAGCATAATATTGATACGTTTTTGCTGGTGTGGTTTCAGTACTTCATGAAAGACAAAGTCAACAGAGTAAGGCACTGCAACAAAACCGTAAAGAAAGATGAGCAGTACAAAAACATGTTTTACCTTATGCTTCAAAGTCAGTACAATGTAGATAATGCTGGATATTACAAGTGCCAGGATAATAACCAGGTCGTATCTTATACCTGCTTCAAGGTATTTGTTTGCAAGAAATAATCCGGCATATATGATGCCGAAGATAACCAGGCTTGTGAAAAAAACTTTTGGTTTACGGTTAAGTATAAAGTGAAAAACAAGCACAATACCAATAAGTGCGGTCACAATAATACCTGTTTCGAGCAATAGAGAAAACAAAAAAAGCGCGAAAACAAAAACTACAATTACCAAAATCCATCCAGGCAGGCCTTCACGGAACAAAACGAGAAGGAAGGCTGCAAAAACAAGTGCCGTGCCCGGATCGGGCTGCATAAGAATAAGTAGAAATGGTGCACCAATTATCCCGGCACAAATCCCAAAGGTCTTAAGTGTGAATTTAGTGATGCCGTATCCACTCAGATACCTGGCCAGGGCCAGGCTTGTGCCTATTTTGGCGAATTCGGAGGGTTGAATGGAAAACCCAAAAAGCCTGAACCATGATTTTGCAGCATTTACTTCTGTACCAAATTTAAGTACCAATAACAACAACAATAAAGACAAGCCATAGATAATATAGGCAAAAAAAGGAAAAACTTTAAAATCAAGAATAAATATTATAATAATCAGGATAAAAGAAAATAATATCCATAAAAGCTGACTACCGTAGTTGAGCTTAAGGTTGAATATGGTAGTAAATTTTTCGTTGTAACCTACAGCAAAAATATTCAGCCAGCCAAAAAAAACAAGGAAGAGGTATATGATAACCATCAGCCAGTCAATACTTCCGAATATGTTGATTGTTCTTTTCAATTTTTGTATAACAAATTGGTTTCAAGTAATCTTTGTTCCATCCATGGACGGGTTATGGTATCTGTAAGATATTTTTCGATCAAAAGACTGGCTATGGGTGCGGCATAGCTTGATCCAAACCCTGCATTTTCAACATATACGGCCAGTGCAATTTTCGGGTCATCTTTGGGTGCAAAGGCAATAAAGATTGAATGGTCTTCACCATGCGGGTTTTCGGCTGTGCCAGTCTTTCCGCAAATGGCAATTTTAGGCAACCTGGCCCAGTATGCGGTACTGCCTGCCCCACCATTCACAGCAAGGTACATGCCTTCGATAACCGGCCGGAAATTGGCTGTATCAATGGTGGTGTATTTTTTTTCCTTAAACCGTTCATCTATGTTGTTTTGTCCCTGTATTTCCTTTACCGAATGCGGAATATAATAATACCCCCGGTTTGCAATAATGGACGTCATATTAGCCATCTGCATTGGTGTAACAAGTATTTCCCCCTGACCGATTGCCAGGGAAATGATGGTTAGCGCCTTCCACCCGTTTTTACCGTAGTATTTATCATAATAAGAAGACTGGGGAATAAATCCGGGCAGTTCGTTGGTAAAATCAGAATTCAGCCTGCTGCCCAGGTTGAATGATACAACATGCCTGCGCCAATTGTTAAACGCTTCGGTAACATTCCCATATTTGGGGTCTTCGATAATCCTTCTGAATACATTACAGAAATAGGCATTGCATGAATTTTGAATACCCTCCCGGAAATCCAGCGGTGAATGATGGTTGTGGCATCCTACCCTGACCCTGCCTGAATAATATCCCAGGTCGCAGTAAAATTCTGATTGTGTGCTAATTACTTTTTCCTGCAGGCCTATCAGCCCGTTGATTGTTTTAAAAGTAGAACCCGGCGGGTAATTGGCCATCAGCGGCCTGTTAAAAATCGGCTGGAGGGTGTCTTTCTGCAGCAACAGGTAATTTTGCGTACGCTGGCGCCCGATTAAAAGAGAAGGGTTGTAAAAAGGCGAGGAGATAAATGCCAGGATTTCCCCTGTCGAGGGTTCCAGCGCCACCACGCTGCCTTTATAGTTTTTCATGAGTTTTTCACCATATTCCTGAAGGTCGGCATCTATGGTACAAACGATGTCGCGCCCTACGGTGGCATCTTTATCGAACCTGCCTCCCTGAAAAGGCCCCATGACCTTGCTGTGCACATCAACAAGGTATACTTTTTGTCCTTTTTCGCCCCGCAATACTTTCTCGTAAGATTTTTCAAGCCCGCTAATGCCAATGTAATCTCCAAGCGAATAATTGGGATCGGCCTGAATGATGGCCTCATCTACCTCACCCACATATCCAAGCAGGTGTGAGGCTATTTCGCGCTCATATTTTCTTAGCGTTCTTGCTTTGACATAAAAGCCCGGAAACTTGAAAAGCCTTTCCTGCAGCACGGCATAAGTTTCAGGAGATAATTGTTTGATAAACGGGTCTCGCAATTTCTTATAAGAGTTTTTTATACCCTCCTTCATTCTTTCCCGGCTGATTTTGAGAATATCGCAAAGTTCAGTGGTATCAAAAGGCTTAAGATCTGAAGGGGTTATCATCAAATCGTAAGCCGGCTGGTTATATACCAGCAGTTTGTGGTTACGGTCATAAATCAGTCCACGCGCAGGGTATTCGAAATCAATACGTTTGGAATTATTTTCAGCAGACAATTTGCTTGATGTATCAATCACCTGCAGGAAAAAAAGCCTGACCAGAATAATTAATGTTATTAGTAAAATTATTCCTCCGATTATGAACTTCCTGTCGGAATGCTGATCCATGCGTTAATTTATTTCCGGAAAATAAAAAACTGACTGATGATAATAAGCAATAAAGTAATTAAAGAACTCACTATCACCCTGAGTAATGTTGAAAAAAAACCTCCAAACCTGAAAACTTCGATATAAAATAACAACAAATGGTGAATAAAAACCAGTATTCCGGAGTATTTAACAAACCATACCAACCCGTAATACGAAACCCTGGGTTTGGTGCCGGTCTCGTATCCTTCGCGCGGAGCTATTAAATTCAAAACATACGGTCTTGAGAAAGCAATAAATGTAGTGGCAATGGTATGCATCCCGAGGGTATCGGCAAAAACATCAATAAAAAATCCCAGGAGAAAACCGGTTAGAAGCAAAACCCAACCGGGGGTATCAAATGGTAACAATAACAAAAACAATACATAAATATAAGGAACAATAAACCCTGATAACTGTATATTATTAAATATCAATACCTGTATGGCAACAACCAGAAAAAATGCAACAATATATCCTGTAAATCCCCTAATCATTTCCGTTTTTGTTTTCCAGTCCGAGCTGCTCTTCCCTGTAAATATTCTTTACTACCTGAACATTTCTCAGATTTTTAAAATCTGTTGAAAGCAATACGCGGATATCGTAATAATTTCCTCCTTTTAATTCAACATCAGAAACCACGCCAATCATGTATCCTTCGGGGAACATTGCAGAATAACCACTTGTAACAACAGTATCCCCTTTTTTAACATTGATATTGTGCGGGATATCCTTTAAGCTTGCCTTTGTATGGCCTGTACCTGTCCATTCGAGCGATCCGAAATGGCCTGTTTTTTTAAGCTTGGCACTCAGTTTGAGGTTTCTGTTTAAAAACGAGATTACCGATGAAAAATTGTCGGACACCTCCTTTACCACGCCCACAATGCCTTCGTTGCAAACAACTGCCATATCCGGCATTATACCGTCTTTTTTACCTTTATCGAGCGTTATATAATTAAACTGTTTGTTGGCTGAGTTGTTAAGCACCCTCGATCCGATATAAACATATTTCAAACGGCTAACCGTATCAATTCCATACACCTGGTCTCCGTAGTTTATGCTTACAAGGCTTTTTACCATATTGTAGAGGTTGTTATTCTCCTCGGTAAGCTGCCGGTTTTCTTGATACAACGAAAGATAATCTCTTACAATTGCAAATTTTTGGGCGCACCGTCCTGCAAGAGAATGGGTTATGGTAACAAATTGTGCTTTTTGGTAGGTATTGTTTTGAACAAGAAAAACAATGCCTGTTATTTCCAGAATCAAGAAAAGCAGGATAAAGTGGTATTTAATTAAAAACCTGAGTAATTCCCTCATATTATCACTACCCCGGAAATCCTTTTATCTCATAAGGAATGAAAATTTGTCAACATTCTTAAGTGCAATCCCTGTACCTCTTGCTACAGCATGAAGCGGGTCTTCGGCAATAAGAAACGGGATGCTGATTTTATCAGTCAACCTTTTTGCAAGGCCGCGCAAGAGAGCGCCTCCACCTGCAAGGTATATACCTTTGCTCACGATATCTGCGTAAAGCTCGGGAGGCGTTTGCTCGAGTACCGCCAGAATGGCCGATTCAACCTTAGACAGGGATTTATCAAGGCAATGGGCTATCTCCTGGTATGAAATAGGCACTTCAATGGGCATAGCAGTCATAAGGTTTGGCCCGCGCACGTTGTAATCGGGCGGCGGATTGTCAATATCGGGCATTGCAGAACCTACGTTAATTTTAATATCTTCGGCTGTACGCTCCCCTATTTTAATATTGTGCTGATGCCTCATATAAGCCTGAATATCGGCAGTAAAACCGTCTCCGGCGATGCGTATTGATTCATTGCATACGATACCACCGAGGGCGATAACGGCAATTTCGGTGGTACCGCCGCCAATGTCCACTACCATGTTTCCTTCGGGTGCAGTAACATCAATGCCTATTCCCAGCGCGGCAGCCATGGGCTCATAGATCATGTAAACATCCCTTCCCCCGGCATGCTCAGAAGAGTCGCGCACGGCCCTTATTTCCACTTCGGTACTGCCCGAAGGGATACAGACTACCATACGCAACGACGGGGAAAAAAACCTGTTACTGGGGTTTATCATTTTAATCATTCCCCTGATCATCTGCTCGGCAGCATTAAAGTCTGCAATAACCCCGTCACGCAGCGGCCTTATAGTTTTGATATTCTCATGTGTTTTTCCGTGCATTTGCATGGCTGCATGGCCAATGGCAATTATTTTGCCTGTTGCGTTCTCTATAGCCACGATTGACGGCTCATCCACCACTATCTTATCATTATGGATAATAATGGTATTCGCAGTTCCAAGGTCTATAGCAAGTTCCTGGGTTAAAAATGAAAAAATGCCCATAGGTTAAGTTTCTAATTTAAAATTTACTTGCAGCGAAGCTACTAAAAAAATAAATTGGTTGATAAATATTTATTAACCTGTACCATGTATTAGTGTTTAAAATGCCTGGTGCCTGTCACCACCATGGCTAAACCGTGTTTGTCACAATAATCTGTTGATTCCTGGTCCCTGATAGAGCCTCCAGGCTGTATTACTGCAGTAATGCCGGCCATACCTGCAATTTCTACACAGTCAGGAAACGGGAAAAAAGCATCCGAAGCCATCACGCTGCCCTGAAGGTCGAAGCCGAAATTGCGCGCCTTGTCTATCGCCTGTTTCAAGGCATCAACCCTTGATGTTTGTCCCACACCGCTGGCCAGGAGCTGCTTGTTTCGCGCCAGCACAATGGTATTTGACTTGGAGTGTTTAACCACCTTGTTTGCGAATTCCATATCTTTAAGTTCACTTGCAGTGGGCTGCTTTTTGGTCACTGTTTTCATATCAGCCACTGTTTCGGTCTTTGTGTCCCTGTCCTGCTCGATTACCCCGTTCAGCAGGCTGCGGTGCTGGACAACCGGAAGGGAGAAATCAGTTCTGATAAGTATAATACGGTTCTTTTTCGATTTCAATACTTCAAGCGCATCATCTTCGTATGCAGGGGCTATAATCACCTCGAAAAATAATTTGTCAATCTCTGCAGCAGTTTCCTTATCAACTTTAGTATTGGTAATAAGAATTCCTCCGAAAGCCGAAACAGGGTCGCCGGCGAGGGCGTCTTTCCATGCATCAGCAAGTTTCGGACGGCAGGCTATCCCGCATGCATTGTTGTGTTTGAGAATGGCAAATGTCGTTTCCTCGAAATCATCAATCAGGTAAACCGCGGCTTCAATATCAAGCAGGTTATTGTACGAGATTTCCTTACCGTGGATTTTCTTGAAAACCTGGTCAAAATTGCCATAAAAAACACCCGACTGGTGTGGATTTTCACCATAACGCAATGGCATTGCATCCAGCACGCTTTTTTTAAATGCCTTTTTTTGCCTGTTTGCATTAAAATAATTAAAAATGGCCGTATCGTAATGCGATGACACATTGAAAGCTTCGAGGGCAAGGTTTTTTCTGTCTTCAATGCTGGTTGTTCCGCTCTTTTCGTTAAGAAGGTCAAGCAGTATATTATATTGTTCCTGCGACGGTATAACCACAACATCATTGAAATTTTTAGCTGCAGCACGTATCAGGGAGATCCCGCCAATGTCTATTTTTTCAATTATTTCATCTTCTGAAGCACCTGTAGCCACTGTTGCTTCGAAAGGATAAAGGTCAACAATCACCAGGTCAATAGCTTCGATGTGATATTGTTCCATTTCTGTTCTATCTGTCTGGTTGTCCGGACGCGCAAGGATGCCCCCGAATATTTTAGGATGCAAGGTTTTAACCCTGCCACCAAGTATAGAAGGATAATCGGTAACAGATTCAACCGTAGTAACCTCTATGCCCATATCGGATATGAACTTTTGGGTACCACCGGTAGAAAAAATCTTTACCCCCAGTTCGTGAAGTTTCTTCACTATTTTATCGAGATTGTTTTTGTGGTAAACAGAGATCAATGCTGTTTTGATTTTTTTATCACCCATGATTATTTATTTTAACTATTAAAAAATTGCATTTCAATTTATTAACAATAAGTTTAAAATTGTTGTAAATAAAAATTAAAGCTGAAGCGTTGAGCGGGCAAGATATTAATTTTTTAAAAATATTCGGGCAGGGTTTTGTATATTTGTTTCAACTTAATATAAACAAGTAAACTTCCTTACAGCTAATGCGTTCCTTGTACATATTACAGGAGAGTTTCCAGTCAGCCTTTAAAACGATAGCAGTCAACAAGCTTCGTACTATTCTGTCGTTGCTGGGAATTACCATTGGTATTTTTGCCATTATTTCGGTATTTACCGTGCTCAACTCACTTGAATCGAATGTAAGGGAAAGCCTGTCAAGTCTGGGTGATGATGTAATTTATGTTGAAAAGTGGCCCTGGGCACCGGAAAACGGGAAGGAATATCAATGGTGGAAATACCTTAACAGGCCTTTGCCTGCACTCAAAGAGTACAGGGAACTTCAACGCAGGTTAACCAAGGCACGCAGCATTTGTTTTACTGCCATTCACGACTGTACCATAAGGTATAAAAACAATTCGGCTGAAAACATTATGGTGTGGGGCGTTTCTGAGAATTTTGAAAACAGCAGGGAACTTATTCTTGAGCAGGGCAGGTACTTAACAAGCCATGAGGTTATATCGGGCAAAAACTTTGCAGTTATTGGCAATAAACTGGCAGAAGATTTATTCGGCAATGTGGACCCTTTGCACAAAACCATAAAAATCTCCGGTTTTAAAGCTATTATAGTCGGCCTGCTTGAAAAAGAAGGAAAATCGTTTGGAGGTGGCGGAAGCCTTGACAATAACATTATTGTACCAATAAGTTTTTTTTCAAAAATTGTAAACCTTCGTGAGGAACGCAGCAATCCCATGATTTGGATTAAAGCCCTTGAAAATGTACCTGTTACAGAACTTAAAGATGAAGTCAGGGGAGCCATGCGTTCGCTTCGAAGACTGAAACCATCGGCTGAAGACAACTTTGCGCTTAACCAGTCAAGTATGCTAAGTTCGGGGGTTAACCAGATTTTTATGATCATCAATATTGCCGGACTGGTAATCGGTTTGTTTTCTGTGCTTGTGGGTACATTCGGAATTGCCAACATTATGTTTGTTTCTGTAAAAGAACGCACCAATGTCATAGGTATTCAAAAGGCTATGGGGGCGAAAAAAAATTACATATTGCTGGAAGTATTATATGAATCTGTAATACTGTCACTGGCTGGGGGAATTGTAGGGCTTATCCTTGTTTTTGGAGGCACCCTGTTGGTTAGTTACCTGTCGGACTTTGATATTTTTCTTTCAGCGGGTAATATTCTTAATGGCCTTGCAATTTCTGTCATTACAGGTATTATTGCAGGCATTATGCCGGCTTTGTCTGCAGCAAGGCTGAACCCTGTAGAGGCTATCTCCAGAACTTTCTGATTTTAAATTAATAACAAAGAATAGAAAATCCTGCCTATCCCCAGGTAAATAAATATCCCCATTATATCGTTAATGGTGGTAATAAAAGGGCCTGTGGCCAGGGCAGGGTCAATTTTGAATTTATGCAGGACAAGGGGCACAAAAGTGCCGAAAACCGAGGCAAACATAATTACAGCAAACAGAGCAACGCTTACCGTAGTAGTTAAAACGAAAGAATCGCTAAAAAAAAGATTGTACACAAATATAAGGGAGGAAAGAATTGATCCGTTGAGCATGGCAATAAGCAATTCTTTTAATAACTTTTTAGAGGTACTCTGGAGATCAATAATATTGGCCGCTATACCCTGTACAACAATGGAAGAAGACTGCACTCCAACGTTCCCGCCCATTGCAGCGATTAAAGGAAAAAAGAGGGCAATATTCGGGTCTATCCTGAGGCTCTCTTCAAAAAAGCCTATTACCTGAGCCCCGAGTATACCGCCAACCAGCCCGATAAGCAACCACGGGAGCCTGGCACGTGTATGCATAAAAGTATTATCGGATGATTCAACATCTTCGGTGATACCGGAGATCATCTGGTAATCTTTTTCTGCTTCCTCTTTAATAACATCCACCACATCGTCAATGGTAATCCTTCCTATCAGCCTTCCAAACTGGTCAATCACGGGAAGTGAAACAAGGTCGTATTTCTCCATGATATTTGCAACCTCGTCCGATCTTGTATCTGTGCGCACAGCAATCACCTCGGTATTGGTGATACTTTTAATCTTGGTATTCGGCCTGCCAAGAATAAGTTTTTTTAATGAAACAATACCTTTAAGAATATTATCATCATCAACTACATATACATAATAAAACTCATCAACCTCCTCGGCCTGTTTGCGAATATCCTTAAAGCAAGCTGCAATGTCGCGGTTTTCGTTTACCTTAACCAGCTCTTTTGCCATCAAACCGCCTGCTGTATCTTCATCATACTTCAGAAGGTCTGCTATATCGCCAGCCTGTTCTATATCGCCAATTTTCTGCAGTATTTCTTCTTTCTTTTCCTCGGGCATTTCCATCAGCATATCTGCGGCATCGTCAGATTCGATGTTCTCCCTGATATGGCTTGCAATATCCTCGGCTGAAAGAACATTGAGCAGGTGTTCCCTGACATCTTCTTCCATTTCTATCAGTACATCTGCGGCTAATTCACCATCAAGGAGCAGATAGAGAAATTTTGCCTCTTCGGTGGTAATTGAATCGAAAATTTCTGCAAGGTCGGCCGGATGAAGCTCTTTAATGAGCTTTTCAGCCTGAGTTTTATCTTCCTGCTTTACCAGTCCCCTGAGTTCTTCAATAAACTCGTTTGTAAGCTTGAATTGCATACCTGAATTCTTTAAAATCTATTGTGTTTGTCTGCTAATAAGCAAAGTTAACCTGACAAAATCATTTACCGACAGCTGCTCGGGCCTTTTTTCAAGTAATGCACCATCCTCAAAGCTGTCTGTAAGAAAACCCTTAATCGAGTTACGAAGCATTTTTCTTCGCTGGTTGAAACCGGTTTTTACTAACTGGAAAAACAATGCTTCATCACATTCAAGATTTTTAACATCATTTCGCGTAAGCCTGATAACCGCCGACTGAACTTTTGGGGGCGGATTAAAAACTTTCGGACTAACACCGAAGAGGTATTCGATATGGTAAAACGCCTGAAGCAAAACGCTCAAAATACCATAGTTTTTATTCCCCGGGGCAGAGGCTATCCTAACGGCAACCTCTTTTTGCACCATGCACACCACTTCGGGTACAAGGTCCCGATAGCTGAGAATTTTGAAAAAAATCTGGCTCGAAATATTGTACGGGAAGTTACCTATAACATTAAATCTATCCTTAAAAATCTCCCCGGGTTCTGTTTTCAGAAAGTCCCCCTGAATAATTTCAAGCCTGTTTTGAAATTCTGTTTTCAGGAATAAGACCGATTCCCTGTCAATTTCCACAGCCTTGAAATTCAACCTGCTATCTTCAAGCAGGAGGGTTGTGAGTATACCTTTGCCCGGACCAATTTCCAGAACATTTCTGGTGTAATCAGCAGAAAGGCCCTCCACTATCCTGGAGGCGATGTTCCGGTCTACCAGGAAGTGTTGCCCAAGGCTTTTTTTAGGTCTTACATAAGTCATTCATCAATAATTATTACAGGTATTTCAAAAGTAATTAATTATTTTCGTTCTCTTGTAACAATTCTCAACAGATGGAATTATAACGGGAAAAATACTGTTGGAATGATTTTCAAAAAAGCAAAAACAGTGACCCCATGAAATACAATTTTGATGAAATTATAAACCGCGAAAATACAGCATGTTACAAATACGACCTGCGAAAAGAAATCTTTGGCCGCACTGATGTTCTCCCCATGTGGGTTGCAGACATGGATTTCAGGACCCCGGGCTTTGTTATCGAGGCCTTAAGAAAAAGGCTTGACCACAAGATACTTGGTTATACATTCAGGACTGAAGGCTTTAATAAAGCAGTTGCAACATGGCTGAAAAAAAGGCACGGCTGGGAAATAAAGAACAACTGGGTTGCATTTTCCCCCGGGGTAGTTCCTGCATTAAACCTTATCATACTGTCACTAACCCGTCCGGGCGACAGGATTATTGTGCAAAGACCGGTATATTTCCCTTTCTTTCCTGCCATCGAGAGCCACGGGAGGGTGCTGGTAAACAATCCCCTGAAGCTTACTGATGGCAGATATCAAATAGATTTTGATGACCTTGAAAAAAAACTCACCCCCAATACCAGGATGGTCATGTTCTGCTCTCCGCATAATCCAACAGGGAATGTCTGGAGCAGGGAAGACCTGCAAAAGCTTACAGGTATATGTGTTAAAAAAGGCATCATTATCCTCTCGGACGAGATTCACTCAGACCTTATCCTGGACGGGAGCAAACATATTCCGACGGCATCCCTGGGCAAAGATGTTTCAGACTTAACCATAACCTGCATCGCCCCAAGCAAAACATTCAACCTGGCCGGTCTGTCAACTTCGGTGGTAATCACATCCAATGGTTCTTTCAAAAAAAGTTATGACAAAATGCTTGAAGACATTCATGTGGGAGGCGGAAACCTTTTCGGGTTCGCTGCACTTGAGGCGGCATACAACAGTGGGGAAGAATGGCTTGGTGAATTGCTCGGATATATCGGTGAAAATCTTAGGTTCCTGGTAGATTTTCTTAGTAAAAACATACCGCAAATCAAACCGGTAATTCCCCAGGCTACCTACATGGTATGGCTCGATTGCAGACAATTAGGCCTTGATGATACAGCCCTCAAGAAGCTCATGGTTGATGAAGCAGGGCTTGGTTTAAGCGATGGCACCCTTTTTGGCCCTGAAGGAAGCGGATTTCAGAGGATGAATATCGGCTGTCCCAAAAGTATTTTGGCTGAAGCCCTTGAACGGTTAAAAAAAGCAGTTGTTGAAAGAATGAAGCATTAATTAAAAATATTTTTATTAAATTGCTCACCAATCGCGAATAGTTAAAAACTAAAGGTTTGAAAGAAAAATCATTGGGTAGCATTGTGCTGTAGTTAAAAATTTCAGCAGCAGAAAGCTTTTTTAAAGTGGTTTTTTACTAAATTAGATTGATGGTTATTATCAATAAAACATAATTGATAAATATATGAGATTTAAAATTGCAACCAAAATTATTATAGCTTTCGGCCTTATCACGCTGTCTGTAATAGTTTATGCTTTTATCATCAGCAATGCACTGCAGAAAAGCCGGGAGTTGAATGACAGGATTTCGAATGTTTACACACCTTCACTTTCATTTATCAATGACCTGTATTCAAAAATAAGCGATTCGCGGATGCTTGTAAAATCGTGGGTTTTTATTGATAAGATTTCCGATACCCCCGACAAGCTGAAACTTAAAAAACTGCATGCAACCGATTACACCTATGTTATGGATACCCTTAAAAGTTTCAGCACAATGTGGCCCGAGGAGCATCCTGAACAGAAAGCGCTATTGTTTGCCATTGATTCGGCCATAAAAGATACGCTGTTCTTAAAACACCAGTACATTATGGACCAGCTTAACAACTTCGAGAGTTATGACGATCCTTTTATTGTATTTGAGGTAACGCCCATGACAGAAGAAGGGGGTGAAGTTATGGTGCTTACCCAGCGCATCCTTAATAAAATAGAGATACTCAGGAATGAGCTTGAAGACCAGGTGGAAAAAGGCCGGGTAGAAATGGTTGATACCTTTAACAACCTGAAAAACAGGATTGTAATTATGGCAATCGTGCTTGTGGTAGTTGCACTGATCATCGGGGCCTTTACCATTGATTCGCTTGCCCGTCCGATTAACCATACCAAAAACATTTTGCTGAAGATGAGTAAAGGTATCCTGCCTAAAGACAAACTTACCGAAGGTTCCGATGAAATAGGGCAAATGGCCAAAGCGCTGAACCTTCTTGTCCAGGCATTGAAAGATATTTTTAACTTTTCTCTCGACATTGGCAAAGGCAACTTTAATACAGATTTTAAACCCCTGAGCGATGAAGATGTATTAGGCCATTCGCTGCTTGAGATGCGCAACGAACTGAAAAAAGCCGCCGATGAAAACGAAAAAAGAAAAGAAGAGGACAACCAGCGCAACTGGGCTGCACAGGGTGTCGCCAAATTCAGCGATATACTGAGAAAAAGCAACGATAACCTTGAAGATTTATCCTACGAGATTATCAGCAATATGGTGAAATATACCAACTCTAACCAGGGGGGTATGTTTATCGTCAACGACACCGACAGGGACCACCTCTTTCTTGAAATGTCGGCATGTTATGCTTACGACCGTAAAAAATTCCTGACCAGGAAAATTGAAATCGGGGAAGGTTTGGTTGGAAGATGTTTCCAGGAAAAGGAAAAAATCTTCCTGACAGAAATCCCCAACGATTATATCAAAATAACATCAGGGCTGGGCGATGACAACCCAAAATGCCTCTTGCTTATCCCGCTTGTTTATAACGATGTAATTTATGGTATTATCGAAATTGCCTCCTTCAATACCTACCGCGATTTTGAGATAGAGTTTATCGAGCGTATCAGCGAAAGTATAGCTGCCACTATTTCATCTACCAAAGCGAATATCCAGACTACCATGCTCCTCGAACAATCTCAGCAGCAGGCAGAAGAGATGGCCTCGCAGGAAGAAGAAATGAGACAGAACATGGAGGAATTAAGGGCAACCCAGGAACAGTCTGCCCGCAGGGAAGAAGACCTTAAACACGAAGTGGAGGAATTAAGAAAAAGAATTAAAGAACTTACGGAATAGCTTATTAAGCAGGGGGGCTTTTTATTACCACCATTATTGTTGGAAAAATTCTGCCGGCTTATGTAAATTTGCATAAAAATTCTAAATGGCGGCAGAAATAAAGTTCGAAGACCTTGGATTGATAGAATATGCCAAAGCCTGGAAATACCAGGAAACTTGTCAGCAACAGGTTATAAATTCAAAAAATACACCCGGATCAGTTGATTATAACAGGGTGCTTTTTTGTGAACATCCTCATGTTTACACCCTCGGAAAAAGCGGTCAGCAGGAAAACCTGCTCATCAACCCCGAATTCCTTCAATCCATCGGAGCAACTTTTTTTAAGATCGACCGCGGAGGGGACATTACTTATCACGGGCCTGGGCAACTTGTAGGTTATCCCATCATTAACCTTGAGCTTTTCGGAATTGGGGTCAAAACCTACATTCATAACCTTGAAGAATCAATAATTGAAACACTTAAAGATTTTGGTATCATATCTTCGAGACTGCCAGGTTCAACTGGTGTATGGCTCGATGCAGAAAAACAGGGTTTTTCAAGGAAAATATGTGCCATCGGGGTAAAAATCAGCAGGTATGTTACCATGCACGGGTTTGCCTTAAATGTGAACCCCGACCTCAATTACTTTACTTATATCAATCCGTGCGGATTTGTTGACAAAGGGGTTACCTCCATGGAAAAGGAACTTGGGAAAAAAGCCGATATGGAAGAAGTAAAAAGAAGGTTCAGGTTTCATTTCAACCGGTTTTTCAAGGTAAAAAATCCATAAAGCACCCGTAAAGAGCGTGTTGCTGATTTTAGAGATTTATATCAAAAATATAAGGGAAGTTTTAAACATATTTTATACTTTTAAAACCCTGTATCAACACCATCAGTTTTAAATTATTTAATAAGGAAGCATGTCGAAAGTATGGAAAATAAAGGAAAACGGGCATGATGATATAATCGTGAAACTTGCTTCCGAATTAAACATCAATAAAATTTTAGCAACCCTTTTAGTTCAAAGGGGCATAAGAACCTTTGAGCAAGCCAGGACTTTTTTTCGTCCCTCTCTTAACGACCTTCACGACCCGTTTCTTATGAAAGACATGGACAAAGCCATTGAACGGATTGACAAGGCTTTAGCACAGGGAGAAAAAATACTGGTATATGGCGATTACGATGTTGACGGCACAACCTCGGTGGCCATGGTGTACTCTTTTCTAAAAAAATTCCACGATAAATTAGACTATTATATCCCCGACCGGTACCTCGAGGGTTACGGTATCTCATACAAAGGAATTGAATATGCTGCCCTGAACAAAATCAAGCTGATCATTGCACTTGATTGCGGGATTAAAGCTGTTGATAAAATCCAATATGCAAAAGAACGGGGCATTGATTTTATCATATGCGACCATCACACACCCGGTGAAAAAATTCCTGAAGCCAGTGCAGTGCTCGATCCCGACAGGCCCGGCTGCGATTATCCATACAAGCACCTTTCGGGTTGCGGGGTCGGATTTAAGATGTTACAGGCATATTGCACGACTCATAAACTGTCGCAGGAACAACTGCACGAATATCTTGATATCCTTGCTGTAAGCATTGCCTCAGACATTGTTCCCATTACCGGGGAGAACAGGACCCTTGCTTATTTCGGTCTCAAAAGGCTGGCTGAGTATCCGAGAATAGGCCTTAAAACCATCATTACGATGGCAGGTATCGAGAATAAGCCCATTACGATAGAAGACATTGTATTTAAGATTGGCCCAAGGATAAACGCTGCCGGCAGAATAGAATCGGGCAGACAGGCTGTGGAACTTCTGATTGCTGAAACACCCGACATTGCTTTGCTTCATTGTGAAAAAGTAAATACATTTAACCAGACCAGGCGCAATATTGATAAAAACATGACCGATGAAGCACTGAAAGAGATTGAACACCTGGGGCTGAAATATAAATACTCCACCGTACTCTACAATCCATCATGGCATAAAGGGGTGGTAGGTATTGTTGCATCAAGGCTGATTGAAACGTATTACCGTCCAACCATCGTTCTCACCGAATCGAATGGGTGGGCAGCAGGCTCGGCCAGGTCGGTCCCGGGCTTCGATTTGTATGAAGCAATAAGCAAATGTTCCGACCTGCTGGAGAATTTCGGCGGGCACCGATATGCAGCCGGATTAACACTTAAGCCGGATAATATAACCCTGTTCAGGGACAGGTTTGAAAAAGCGGTAAGCCAATCCATAACACCGGAACAGCTTATTCCCCAGGTTGAAATAGACACCGAACTGAACCTTAAAGATATTTCGGGAAAATTGTTTAATATACTGAAACAGTTTGAACCTTTCGGGCCTGAAAATATGAACCCGGTATTCTTTGCCGAAAATGTAGTTGACAACGGCAAAGGCAGGGTAGTAGGCACTGGTGAAGAGCACCTTAAACTATGCCTTGTGCAGGAAGACGGCCCCTATAATGTATTTGATGCCATAGCCTTTAACCAGTCGCAGCATTATTCCAAAATAAGCAAAGGGATAGGATTTGATATTGCATTCTCCCTCAACGAAAACACCTTCAGGGGAAACACTTCTATTCAATTAAATATTAAGGATATAAAAATAGAATAGGTACACACAGGCCATCAATGCCCCGGCAAGACAAAGAAAGCTTTACTTTTTTACGATGCAGTTACTTAGCAAAGTAAGACTGTTCTTTATCAACTCAATATCGTCTGCCTGAACAACACCATAAAGGAAATTACCGCTCACCCCAATCCCAACTTTCCCGTTGTATGGGTCTTCTACAACATGGTTTTTCAGCTCTGTGGTGTAATCCGTGTATTTTATGGTTTCAAAATACCTTTTAAGAATTGCTTCTGCTTGTTCCCCTGTTGGAAGATTGATGATGAACAATTTAAAATCAGTATTATTTATCCTGTAAGAAACAGTAAAGGCATTATTCAGGAAACTGTACCCCAAAAATCCCTGCGAAGTAAACCCCTCGGTTTTAACTATCCTGTTTTCTTCCGGAAAGAGTGATAATTCCTTCGGCCAGAAAATTTGCTGATTTAGAGCATCTTTAATCCCCCCGGCCAATTCTTTCATGGTTGTTTCAGACGCCTCCACTGATCCGGTCCAAAACATTTTCACATAGTATTCACCGGCAAAAAAATTCAATGCCCCGAAGCTTGTATAACCCTCTGTCCCAATATTCATGAATTTATAATCCGGCATCCGTTCGCTGGCATAGATACCAAATGCGTTATTGGTAGTGCTGTGTCGGTAAAGTTCAACTCTAAGGGCCTCTCCGGAACTTTTGGAGTATTCTCCGATATGTAAATCCTGAAAACCATATAAAAGAAACACATCAGCAGCACCGTTAATTAACTCCCATAGATTGTCAGGGGTATAAACCATGTCATCAATTTTCAATTCCCATCCCTCTATCTGCGGAAATATTGTTTCCTGAACTTCAGCATGGCCTATCGTTATCAAAAACAAATAAACCATGCTTAAGGCGAATATTTTTTTCATGATACCCGTTTTAAATTATGCAAGAAAATCTTCAGGAACAGAAGACAATCGCGATATATCACCAATTTTTTCTGCTATATTAAAATTCCTGATACACTTAATGGTGCATTGATCGCAATCTTTACAAGGATTATCTCCAAGGCCAATATCTTTTATTACACTGTGGGCCTGCTTAAAGTCGTTGTAGCCATAGGCATACATATAGGCACGCATGATATCGTGAACAGGCAATCCTTTTCTGCACTGCCCGGTACACTCATTACAGCCATCACAGTATAAACCGGCAACCAATCCGGCTGTCTGTAAATCTTTCATTTCGTCTTCTGTAAGTTCAAGGTTTTCCATAACCGAAAGATTTTCAATAAGAATATCAATGGCGGTAATCGCGGGAATGCTTGTATGAACATTGGTATCCTGCATCACCCATTTTAAGGCTGCTTTGCAATTAATCGGCTGGGTTCTTTCCTTATCGAGAAAAGCACCGGCCATGGTCTTCATGGCAATAATGCCAATGCCCTTTTCGGCTGCAAGTGCAATTTTTTCTTTAATCTGTGTATTGTGCTGCTGCTTAAAATTGATGGCTACAAGCACCACATCAATCACGCCCGAATCAATCGCGGCCTGGATAACATCCGGTTCGTTACGATGGGTTGAAACACCAATATACCGCGTTTTTCCCTCTTTCTTTGCAGTTAAAAGTGCATCGAGTATCGCTTCATTCGTAACATCCTCTGCTGATCCGGCAGCATGGTTGTATAGAATATCCACATGGTCTGTCTGCAAACGCTGAAGGCTTATGGCCAGACGGTCGAGAAAATCTTTTTTAACCTCTTCGGGGTTCATTTCCCCATCGTTTATTTTCTTCCTGTCGGGATGAATCTTGGTGGCAATGGTGTATGAATCGCGGGAAATGTCTTTAAAGAAATTACCCAGCATCAGTTCGTTGTTACCCTGCTGGTAACCGTGGGCAGTATCGAAGTGTTTGATCCCCGAATCAAGCGCCGCTTTTACCAGGTTAGGACTGTCAGACCTCATCACACCCATGCTGACAATCGGCAATACCAGATCTGTATTTCCAAGTTTTCGGTAAATTATAGTTTTTTTCTTTTCTTCCTGCATGGTATTTGCAATCGCTTTGCTTCCAACAGTTATACCTGCAGTGCCAATCAGTGAGGTTTTCAGGAAATTCCGTCGGGACAATGATGTCTGTTTCATAGCCTTATTCATTAGGTTGATACTAATGTAAATTTAATGAAATAACAGTCACATAAACACAATATTTAATATGTATATCTAATTTAGAATCAGATTAAACAAAGAAAGGAAACCGAATTACTTCAGTTTCCTTTTCTTTACTTGTAATAACCTAAATCTGAAAATCCAGGTTTTCTAAAAATTAAACACAAACAAATGTTAAAGACTATGAAACTTCAAACCAAAATTTTACTGCTTTATTTCGATCATAACAACCGATTTTGCGGGCAATTCGGCAGTTAATATATTGTTTTTTAAAGTAGCGCCGTTAAACTTCACCGGTTTAACATGTTCAGGGTTTTCAAATGTATTGCATGCGTCCATTGTTTCAGCCGTTAACAGCATTCCATTCAAAGATGAACCATTGCTGCCCCTGATTTCGGCATTCAGGGTGAGTTTCTTTGAGGGATGCAGGTTGGTAATGGTTAAATGTACCGCACCATTTTTATCTTTTGAAGCAGATACGCTGAGCGCGGGCAATTTGGATTTTTCGTATTCATAGTAGCTGTTCTGTAAAACATTAACCGGGAGCAGTGTTGCATCCTGATGTACTTTGTACATATCAAACACGTGATAGGTAGGGGTAAGCAGCATCTTGTCGTCTTTGGTAAAAATCAGTGCCTGCAACACATTGATTGTCTGTGCAATATTAGCCATTTTAATCCTGTCGCACCTCTGGTTCATATAATTAAGTGAAATGCCGGCCACCAAGGCATCGCGGATTGTGTTTTGCTGAAACAGAAACCCGGGATTGGTACCCGGTTCCACATCGTACCAGGTTCCCCATTCATCGAATACAAGGGCAACCCTTTTTTCGGGATCGTATTTATCCATAATATTAATATGCCTGTCGAGTACTTTTTCGATCTTGAGGCAACGATCGAGCACATCGAAATAGCGGCTTTCGGGAAAGCCTGTTGCGGGACCTTTATTCCACCAGTCGGTGGTATAGTGGTGTAAAGACAGCCCCCACATCTGCCAGTGGGGTATTTTCTTCATTAATACCTCAGTCCAGTTATAATCGTCTACATTGGCCCCGCCGGCAACTTTCAGGAGATTGTTTCCGCCATAGTTACGGCAGAATGTTGCGTATCTCCGGTATTGGTCTGCATAAAATTCAGGGGTCATGTTACCGCCGCAGCCCCAGTTTTCATTACCTACTGCCCAGTATTTTACCCCCCAGGGTTTCTCCTGTCCGTTTTTCTTACGCATTTCAGCCATAGGGCTTATACCGTCAAAATTGATATATTCGACCCATTTCGACATCTCTTCAACAGTTCCGCTCCCTACATTGCCACAAATGTATGGCTCGGTGTTCAACTGCCGGCAAAGCTCAAGAAACTCATGTGTCCCGAAACTGTTGTCTTCGGTTACTCCCCCCCAGTGTGTATTTACCATTTTGGGCCTTTCAGACCGCGGGCCTATTCCATCCATCCAGTGGTATTCATCGGCAAAGCAACCGCCCGGCCAGCGAAGGTTGGGTATATTTATCTTTTTTAAAGCCTCCACCACATCATTCCTGATGCCATTTGTATTGGGAATTTCAGAATCTTCTCCCACCCAATAACCTCCATAAATACAATGTCCAAGGTGTTCGGAAAAATGGCCGTAGATATGCCTGCTGATGACATCTTTGCCCAAATCGGCATTTATTACCATTTTGGCCGAAAGTGACTGTTTGTCTGCCTGGCCGTATGCAAAGGAGAAGGTCAGGAATAACCCTGCTGCTAAAAAGACATGTAATCTGTTTAGTTTCATAGTAGATATTTTATTGATTTTTATACATTTAACATGATATTGTTTCATTACTGAACTTTCTTTCCCCATATGGTGGTCCCTTTATTGTTCAGGCCTGTAAAAAGTATTGTTTCTGTTTTCTTTTCCCAGTCCCAGCCGCGTTCAACAAGCACTTTGTCAATAGTAACATTGTTCCAGTTCAGTTCGAGTGTTTGTCCGGTAAATGACCATTTATAAGATGCATCGCCATTTATGGTGCTGTCGGCTGCCAGTGTTATTACCGCAGATTTTTGCAGGTCGGGGCTTGTCTGTTCTTCAGCAAACCCGGGCACCACCCGGTAGCCAAATTCAATTCGTTCCCAGGAACCTGTTAACTCTTCTTTATTTACCTCCGAAACAGAAATCCCCGCGTAACGCTGGGGTGAAACAACCGGCCAGCCATCATCAGTCCAGAGTATCCGGCGAACATGCAGGTCCATGAAACTTTTATTGATAACAGGCCGGCCCTGATGCGCCATGTAATACTGGCCGTCTTTTTCAAATACAGCGCAATGTGCAGTGCCCTGCCACCCACTATGGCCCGAAAAAGCATAGGGTGCAAGGATCATCGGGCCGTTATCAAGGTAAGTGTTCACATCGTTACCGTTATAATCGTAATAAGGCCCTTCTGCATTATCAGCCCTGCATACCCTCACGTTATACTTTGTTTCAAGCCAGTCGTAAGAGATAAAGAGATAATATTTGTTAAACTGAGGATTGTAAATTACCTCAGGCGCTTCGATGTTGCCATTCATTACATTGTTGGTAAATCCCCTGTGGGCTATCCTTTTACCTTTACTGTTTGGCGTAAGTGCAAGCCCTGTTGCCGGATCGAGTTGTAAAATATAAATCCCGTCCCATGAAGACCCGTAAAACATAAAGTGCCGTTGCTGCTGGTCAATAATAACAGTAGGGTCAATGGCGTTGGGCATGGTGATACTGCTCTTGGAAGTGACAACCAACCCTGCTTCAGTCCATGGCCCCATTGGGCTATTGCTTGTGGTTAAACCTATAGCGCTCAGTTTTGGTTCAACTGCAGCTTGTGAATAGTATAACCTGAATTGGTCACCTGCTTTTAAAATATAAGGGGCCCATACATTATCAACCGGGGTACCGTTATTTTCGGTAATATATGCTACAGCCTGCGATGGCCTGCCGCTATATGCCCATTCCAAAAAGTCCCATTTCACCAAATCTCCTGAACGCCTTACCTGTATACCTGCCCTCATGATCGGAAGTCCATAAAATACATCAGTTGAATAACAGTAATAGTAACCGTCATGGTATATTACTGAAGGGTCGTGGGTATTGTATACTCCCCATTGATAAACCTTCTCGAATTGATAAACATGGTAATAAGTATCAAGAAAATCTTTAAGGAATGCGGTATCAACCCCTTCCGGTTCCTCAACAGTATCATCTGGTATATCAATGGGCCCATTCTCGTCATCCGAGCATGATATTTGAAAAAGAACGGATAAAGCGATTAAAAATCCTGTAAAAAAAATCTTATGTATTAAATCCTTTGCTTTAGTTCGCATTATTCATATCTTAAAATAGTACCAATGGTTTTATTGTTTCACAGCGCCTTTAATCATAGTAAACGAGTGAGGGGGAAAAGCATAGGTTACGGTATTCCCTTTTGCTTTAATATCTTGTTTTTTAACTGTTTTTACCGGTTCTTTTCCAAAATCATTCACTGTTTTAATATCAGGACCATTGACTTCATAAACCTCAAAAGTGCCTGTAAATTCTCCGGTCTGGCAAAGAAGATCGGTTGTAATAGCTTTATCTTTATTTCTATTGACAACACACAAAACCACTTCTCCGTTTTGGTAGGTTGCGGAAACATCAAGATACGGAACATCAGTCTGCTTTGTTTTGCTTTCTCCCAACCCGATATAAAACTCATCGGTATCGTAAGTGTCGCACTTAACAAAAACATCGAGTGCAGTACCGTGGGCATTATTGGCAAAAAGGGCAAGCGGGAAATAAATGGTTTGCCTGAACAATCCCTGTTCGTTTGTAAAAATGGGTGCTATAACATTAACCAACTGGGCCATGTTTGCCATCTTTACAATATCTGCATTACGAATAAAGGCATTAAGAAAACCTGCGATAACGAGAGCATCTTCGAGGTTATAATGTTCTTCGAGGGCGCGTGTTCCCTGCATTGATTCATCTGTACGGGCTCTGTACCAAACATTGTACTCGTCCCATGCTATATATACCGGGGGACGATTACCTCGGTGTGCCTTTTCCATCTCTTTCAGAATCATCCCCTTTACTATTTGGGTACGTTCTTCAAGTACAAGGGGTGTTGAAAGAAAATTGTAATAGTTATTATCCGGGTTACCAACGTAAATATGCAAAGCGATGTAATCTACAACATCAATGAGTTCGGCAAGTATTTTGGCATTCCACTCATTTGGGTCTGCATTTGGGCGGTAGTTGGAAGAACCCGCGGCGATAAGTTTAATGGAAGGATCGGTAAGCCTCATAAGCTTGGCTGCCTCACGTGCTTTTTTCGAATAATCTTCAGCGCTAAGGGCTCCCATCTGCCAGAATCCGTCCATCTCGTTCCCAAGGCTCCAGTATTTAATATTGTGAGGCTCCGGAAAACCATGTTCTTTTCTTAATTCTGCGAAATACGGGCCCTCTTTTACATTGCAGTATTCAACCCATTGTTGCGCTTCAAGAATGGTTCCTGTTCCCATATTCACGGAAAAATAGGGTTCAATACCGGTTTTTTTACAAAATGTCATAAATTCATTAGTCCCGAACTGGTTGGTTTCGAGACGTGCCCATGCGAGTTCCATCCTGGGTACCCTTTCAGGGCCAACACCATCGCGCCAGTTGTAGTTTGATACAAAATTACCTCCCGGATACCTTCCTAATGTAACATTAAGACCAGCAATGGCTTCCAGCACATCTTTTCTGAACCCGTCCTGGTCTGAAAGCGGGGAACCTGGCTCATAAATACCTCCATATACACAGCGGCCGAGGTGCTCGACAAAGTTGCTGTAGATATTTTTATCTACATCGCCAATTGTTCTTTCAACATCAATCTTTATTTTGGCATTTTGCGATAATGCGCTTCCTGTTATAAACAACGATATTGTTATACAAGCCATTACCGTACTAAGAATTTTCCTGTTTATCATGTGTCTGTTATTTAAAGTTTTAATAATTCATTATAAATATTCAGTATTTCAAAAAGTAACCACCGGCCAGTATTCATTGTCCCATTGAATTTCACGGATCAGCAGTTTTGATTTTCCATTGTCTGAAGCATCATAGCCATGAAAGATTAAGTAATCTTTTCCTTCAAATGTATATGCTGAATTATGACCAACCCCCGGCCATGATTCATTTCCGGCCAGAACGAGGGTTCCTCCCCCCTGTGCCATTTCTACGCCATTTCTGTCTTTATATGGTCCCGTGATATTCCCAGACCTTCCAACCATTATTTTATAATTGCTCCTGATGCCCCTGCAACAATAATCAAATGAAACAAACAAGAAATAATATCCATGTTTTTTAAAGATGAAAGGGGCCTCAATAGCCGCGTCACCGGCAAGGGAATCGGCATATTTATAATCACGCGGTCTGCTGGCCACTGTATACCATTTTTCCGGTTCAGCAGGACGGGTAAGGTCTTTCTGCAATTTAAAAAGCTTCATTCCATTCCAGAATGAGCCAAAGACAAGCCAGGGAACACCTTCATCATCAAAAGCAAGGTTTGGGTCTATGGCATTCCACATATCACGCCCGGGCACCGACTGTAATACTTTACCGTGGTCTGTCCACCTGAACTCCGGACTTTCAGGATTAAGTACAGGATTGGTTGCCAGGCCTATGCAGGAAGTATTCTTGCCAAATGCAGAAACCGAATAATACAGGTAATAAAGACCATTATGAAAACTAATGTCGGGGGCCCAGATATGCCCTTTAAAGCCGGGAATTGTCTTTAAAGCCCATTCCGGGGGTGCTGAAAAAACGGGCTGTTCTCTTTTCCATTCTTTCATATCTTTCGAAGACCACACAGCAATTCCCCTTCCTGTGCAAAAGAGATAATAGGCACTATCGGTTTTGATCATAACCGGATCGTGAACAGGGGGCATATTTTGTGAAAATAATGTTAACGATATTTGCAGTAAAATTGCGGAAAAGAGGATAAAAGTGTTATTTCGCAAACTTTTTATTTTCATCCATTTAAAATTTTTAACCATTTGATAATAAATTGTTTAAAAATCTGAGAACAGATGTAACCGCTCCGCTCTCACATGAACTTTTTTAATCATGCTTGTTTTTGAAATTTTTGATTAAAAAAGTTCATGTTCGTTTCATG
>JAFGPL010000156.1 GCA_016936215.1 Bacteroidales bacterium | reverse complement strand
CGATCTCATGTAATAAACATCTGTATTTCAAGAATAAAGATTACTCCTTTCAGTCGTGAAATAAGTTCTTCATCCCGATGCATCGGGATTCAGTATGACAATTGACATGACACGAGATTAAAAAGTTCATTTTCATTTTACAACATTATAATTTTACCATCACTTTTTTACCAGAATATTTTAAAGTTTTTTGAGGACCGGAAATAACGTCAACACCATGTCCAAGAGTTTCATTTACAATATGGATATTGAAAGTTCTTTCAGCTTTCATGCCGGGAAATTCTCCTTTACGATCATCAATGGTTAATATTTTTTCGGCATCTTTCCATTCGAAGGATATTATAGAATACATACCTTTCTCGTAGTTGTAATTGTCATTCTCATCTTCATAAAGTGTGAATTTACCATCGGCTCCCGGATATATTCTCAACTCAACAGGGTCAGTCATTTCAGTTGAATATTGAATGAATGGGCCCATTGGGATAATTGATCCTGCTTTAACAAATATTGGCATGGTTTCAAACGAGGCATCTGCTTTCATAGATCGGCCTCCATCATAGGATTTTCCGGTCCAGAAATCTATCCATTTTGTTCCTTCAGGCAGATAAATGCTTTTGGTAAATTCTTTTGTATTCATTTTATGGTTATCCGGCAGATAATACAATGGCTTAGTTACCGGACATACAAGGAATGAAGGCCCGAACATGTATTGATCGTTGATATTGTGTGTTGCAGAGTCATGCATAAAATCAAATGTAAGGCCGCGCATTATGGTATAATTTTCGTTTGTTACTTTCCAGGCTTGTGAATATATATAAGGCAGTAACCTGTAACGAAGATTAGTGAATTTCAGCAGTGTTTCATATGTTTGTGAACCAGTGTCACCAAAAGCCCAGGGCTCGCGGGGAAAATGCCATCCATGTGCCCGAAACAAGGGACTAAAGGCTGCAAACTGAAACCAGCGGGTGTATAATTCAAGAAATCCTGTGTCTTTCTGTCCTGACTCAAATACTCCGTTTGAAAACCACCAGCCTGGTTCACGCTTGATAAAATACCCGGCAATATCAGTTGTCCAATAGGGAATTCCTGTCATACAAAAATTAATCCCTGCAGGAATCTGTTCCCGAAATTCTTCCCAGTTGGCTGATACATCTCCTGTCCAGTAGCTGGCCCCATATTTTTGCAATCCTGCAAATGCCGATCGGGTAAGAATATAAACCCGCTTGTCAGATGTAGTTTCCCTCTGTCCTTCATAAAGCCCTTTTGTATGCATTAACGCGTAAGAATTAATATACTTTGCTTGGCCATACATCTTTTTCAGGTCATCAGCATTTAAAGTAAGCAGTTTTACTTTCGGGTTTTTGAAGAAAGGAGATGTCCAGTCAGAATCATAGCCTTCAGAACAATCGGCCCACCATCCGTCTATACCGTAATGGAAAAGGCTGTCATTGGTTTGTTTCCAGTATAATTTTCTGGCTTCAGGCATCATAACATTTAAATGCCTGTCATTTTTCATTAAACCGTTAATCTTTTTCATTTCAAAATTGTTCGGGCATCCGGTAGCCATGTCAGGCCAAATGGAGATGATAATTTTTGCATTCATTGCATGGATATCATCGGTCATTCTTTGCGGATCGGGATAATTCTGCCTATTAAATGATTTCTGTCCCCATTGACCCTGAGGCCAATATTGCCAGTCCTGGATAATCAGGTCTAAAGGAAATTTAAGTTCACGGAATTTTTTAACAACAGAAACAATCTCTTCCTGTGTATCATACTTTTGTTTGGACTGCATATAGCCGAAAACCCATTTAGGGTACATTGGTGCTTTACCCGTTAGCAGGCGATAAGAATTTACAATCTGATCGGTATTTTCACCATAAATAAAGTAATAGTTGATTTCATCTGCAACTTCAGACCACAGATAAAATGCATCTTTGGTATCGTTAAATTCACTAAGGGAATAATTGTCCCATAGCAAACCATAACCGTTTGTTGAGATTATCACTGGCACAACGTCTTCCCTGTTTCGCTGCAACATCTCCACCTTTTTGGCATTTAACCTTACCTCGCCATCCATGTAACTGCCCAATCCGTATAATGATTCGCCATGAGAATAATTGAAAGACTGTTTAATATGAAAACATTTTTCTCCCATTACATTTGCCGGGATTATTTCTTTGAGGTCGTCTGCCAATAACAGTTTGCCATTGTTTTGCAGAAACCTGATATTATTTGTTTGCTTGTTATAAATAACAGTAATGTTTTGAGTACTTAATGTAATAGTTTTTTCATTTTCATTTATATTCCATTGAGGGGTTACCTGCATCTTTTCTGTGACAACTAAACTTTCTGATTTTGAAAAGGTTTCAACCGGTGAGATAACAACCTGTATGATATTCTCGGTGAAGACTTTTAGTTTTATGGTTTTAATACCCATATTATTTTCCGTGGCATTAATCGTAATCCCGTCTGTTTGTTCCTGATAATATTGACTTTGCAATGGTAATGCAAATACCAAAGACAAAAAACAAATAAATAGTCTGTTCATTTTTTATAATATGTTTTAGTAAAGTTTTAAATTCTATTTCAATATCGTTTAATTGAGAAGATAGTTAATCAACATTTACCCGGTAAGTTTTTAAGGCACTTACAGGGATAAAAGCAAATAAAGTCCAGCGTAAAAGACTTACGCCGAACTTTATTATTTTATCTATATGCCTTTTGTCAAAATTATTTTAATATCCATCATTCTGCACCAAATTTGAGTTTTTGGCTATTTCCGTTTGCGGTATTGGGAAAAGAACCCTGTAACCTCCATTTGGAGAATGAGATAGCCAGGATTTCTTAGTAAAAACCCCAAACCTTATCATATCTGTTCTGCGACGCGCCTCCTGGCAAAACTCCCATCCAAGTTCATCAAGCATACGGCCGTATTTTATATCAGAGGTACCTTCATGTGTTTCAGGCACAAGGTGATTACGTAACCCGTAATCAAAGCAACTTGTATCATTTAATTGATCGCCGGTTACAATAGCTCTTTCCGGGTTGGATTTAAAACACCTTTCGCGGACTGAGGTAACAATGGTAGCTGCATCATCGGCATGTTCTGTTCGTAACAGGCATTCGGCTTTCATCATTAAAACATCGGCATACCTTAAGAGAGGCCAGTCATTGCTCAAACGGTTTGTGGCCCCCATGGCAATTTCGAATTTGCCCAGCCGAAAACCATCTGTTTCATCGGAGTAATCCACACCATATACATGGTTGCGAAAGAATAGCTGTTTGCCTTTATATTCTCCCCACGATGCAATAAGCGGGTCTCCGTTTGATGCATATTGAGGTCCTTTGATATAATTATCAATGTACCTTGCGTCCAGGGTGTCGAATGTATTAATGAACTGGGGAACAGCACATACACCACCCCATGGTGAGAACTGAAGGTTATAAGTTGCCTGGTTCTCACCCTGCAATGTTTGCATGTGGATATCAAAATCATTCCACCCCGAAACATATTTAGAATCAAAAGGCAATGCGAATATTATCTCTTTTGAATTTTGATTCTCTGTTATAAATACATTCTTCTGGTTGGCTTCCAATGCGATTTTGGTAGTGCCGGTTGAATTGATTATTGTGTCGCAGATAGCTATACATTTGTCCCATTCAGCGGTCCCTGTATAGACTTCTGCATTAAGATACATTTTGGCCAATAACGTGAGGCCTGCCCATTTATTGAACTTACCATACGTTTTTTGGTTGTTTTCAGCGCTTACCAGGGGATAATTATCGAGAATATCTTTAACCACAAAATCGTATACCTCTTTCCTGGTATTCTGTTTTGGCAGATAACCGGCAGGCAGGTCAAATCTGTCAACTATCGGAACATTGCCGTAGATATCGCATAAAACCCAGTAATAAGAAGCCCTAAGGAGCTTCATTTCTGCAATAAGTGCTGTTGTATCAGCGGGGTCAACGGGGATGGACCTTGATTGAATCTGATAAATGACCCTGTTACAATTTGCAATTCCCTGGTATGCCCTTGTCCAGACATTAATCACCACATCATCATCAGTTGTCCAGGTATGTTCATGTAACCGGCGGTAAACACCCCCATCAACCCATCCACCATTTCGTTCGGGGGTTAACATTTCGTCTGATGTTTTAGACTGAGCACGCCAGAGTGTATTCCACTGAAGAAGCAACCCGCGCCAATCAGCGTAAGGTGCACCTACTAAAGAAGGTATATCTTCAGCAGTAGGAACAAATTGGTTTGAGATTATGTCATTATAGTTTATATCATCAAGTTTTGTACATGATGAGCCTATTATGAAAAGAAGAGCAATAAATGCTATTCTTGCAACTGTATCGAATTTTATTTTTTTCATAATATTAATGATTAAAATGTTACATTGAGTCCAATAGTAAATGTACGGGCTGTAGGATAGTTATTGGGAGAATCCATGCCCGGGTCCAGACCTGAGGTGGGAACCTGAACAACCCCTGATTGTGCATACGAAGTAGGGTTCCGTAAACTGACTTCAGGGTCTATTCCTTTATAACCGGTTATAATAAAAGCATTAAGCACCGAAACATATAACCTTGCTGACTGAATATATTTAATGCCGGTATTCTTAAGGTTATATCCCAGAACTATATTATCAATTTTCCAGTAATCCCCATTTTCTATATAATAGCTGTTGAATTCAGGAATTGATTGTAATTGTGTTTTTCCATACACATCATCAAACGCAGTTGTAAGAACATTGTACTGCTTCATCCTCGGATTCTCAAACATCATCCGGTTTAGGTTAGCAACCTGAAAACCAAACGCTCCCCTTTGGGTAATATTTAGGTCAATGTTTTTATACCTGAAAGTATTATTCCATCCTAAATAAAATTTCGGGATACCATTGCCAATTACTTTTTTCTCTTCAAAAGAGTGTTTATAATCAGTGTATTTTACCGGATTGCCATCTACTCCTTCGTATACCCATTGACCATAATTTGCTTTATCAGCAGGATCGTTGCCAATATCAATAACTTTATATCCGTAAAAATCACCCACAGAACCACCAACCCTTAAAAGATGTGAGAAGGTTTGTATAGGAGGGAAAATAGCGCCGACTCTTATATAATCTGTTGATGACTGATATAAATCATTTGAAAGGCTGACCAGTTTGTTGGTATTGGTAGAATAGCTGATACTTGTATTCCATTCCAATTCAGATTTTTTAACAGGCACAAAGTTCATCATGATTTCAATACCTTTATTCTCCATTTCACCAACATTGGCCAATGTTCTGTTGTAAAGGTTAGGAGGGCTTGGTACCTCAAATAACCACAATAGATTTTTAATTCTTCTGAAATAGTAATCAACACTACCGCTTATACGGTTATCAAGCAAAGCGAAATCAATACCAAAGTCAGTTTCATGCTTTTCTTCCCATTTTAAATCAGGATTGGCATTTTGTATGGGTACGATGGCTTTTATCCATTTTCCATCGGAATATATATTACTGCCATAACCAAGTATACTCACTCCCCTGAAAAGATCTGAAGGCTGTGACCCTGTAGCACCATAACCTGCCCTTAATTTAATATCACTGAATAAGGTTTGGCCACTCATAAATGATTCCTTTGTAATTCTCCAGCCGGCTGAAATGGCAGGGAATGTTCCCCACGGATCATTTGTGCCATATAACTGGCTGGCTGCTTCACGTCGGATACTTGCCAAAAACAGATATTTATCTGCATAATTATATGTAAGACGGCCAAAAAAACCTATCAGGTTTGTTTTCCACTTGTTGCTCCACATGGGGGCTGCCACATCGCCATTTACAACAGCCCGGCCAAGTTCAATATTGTCCCATCCAAATCTATCGGTAGGGAAATCCCAGTTTTCCATGTAGTATTCATCATGCATGTTGTTTTGGTAGCTATAACCACCTAAGATCATAAAATTATGTTTACCAATTGATTTTGAATATTCAGTGGTAAGCTCAGCTAACCAATCAATATATCCATCTCCTTCAATATTGGCATACCCATTCCTGTTATCGCGCAAAGTGCTTGCATGTTGTTTGGTTTCGAAATATCCTTTTTTCAGAATGTTTCTTGAATAGGATGCTATTCCAGTGATTTTTAATCCTTCTATCGGTATAAAGGTAATAGAGCCTTTATATCTGCCAATCTGGTTATTATACTTTCCATCACTTTCATATATATTAGATACAGGGCTTTGATATTCAAATTTGAGTAATTCCTGGAACCATGTTCCATCGGCATTTGTGACCGGAGATGTCGGATTTTGTTTAAGTGCCTGGTAATATGTGTTCCAGTTAAAACCCCACCAATCGGATGTAGAGTTAAATAAATTCAGGTTAATTTTAACTTTATTGTCAAACATGTTATGGTTAAAATCAATACGTCCTGAAAAGGATTCAGAATATGACTTTTTGAATACACCCGGATTTTTGTTATAATTGAGATTAATCAGATAATTCGTTACATTACTGCCGCTGCGAAAAGTTAAATTATGATTGTGGATCAAAGGATTTTGGGAGATTTCTTTCACCCAATCAGTATTTGCCCCGTTATCATCCATTGGATATGTAACAGTGCCGTCATCGGCAATCACTGCACGGTCTCCTGAAGCCATTTGCGCCCTGAAATCTGCCGCGCCGGACATATTTAACTTCCTGGTAAGAACACGTGTGCTCAGGTAGGTGCTGTATTCAACTGAACTTATATTACCGCTGGCCCTTTTGGTTGTGATTAAAATTACACCGTTGGTGCCACGCGTTCCATATATTGCAGCAGCCGATCCGTCTTTTAAGACATCAATAGATTCAATATCCTGTGGCGCTACAGTTTTCATGTCCCCGGGAATACCATCAATAAGAATCAGTGGATCCTGGTTCTGGCCCATTAAAGATGTATTTCCGCGTAATAAAATCTGTGTTCTGCCAGTCGGGTCACTAGATGGCATTATAACAGTTAAGCCTGCAACTTTACCTTGAATTAACTGGCCTGCATCCGTTACGCTTCCTTTAATAAAATTGTCGGATTTTACAGTGGCAACCGAACTGGTAACATCGGCTTTTTTCTGTGTGCCATAACCAATTACAACTACTTCATCCAGTTGGGTTACATCGGGTGTGAGAACCAAATCAATTGCAGATTTGTTTCCTACAATAATGTTCTCGGATAGATAACCTACAAATGAAAAAACGAGTACTGAATTTTCATCAGGTACATTAATCTGGTATTTACCGTTTAAATCAGTAACTGCTCCTATGGAAGTCCCTTCCACTATCACGTTTACACCAGGCAGAGGTTCCCCTGTTACGGCATCGGTTACTTTTCCCGATACACTAAGGTTCTGCAAGGGTGAAAGCACAATAAGATTGCCATTAAAAACATTATAATCTATTTTCGAATCGTCTAAAAGTTCTGACATTAAATCCTCAAGACAAGTTTCTTCTTTTTTCTCGATACTGGTTTTCTTATTGATATCAATTAAATCTTCACGGTAAAGAAATTTATAATCTGTTTGACTTTCTATACTCTCTATCGCTTCTTTTAGGGTGACATT
>JAFGPL010000155.1 GCA_016936215.1 Bacteroidales bacterium | reverse complement strand
TTTTGCAGGAGCGTATTAAGAAAGCCTGTATATATTTCTCTGATAAAATTTTAACAACAGTGCTGGATAAGGTCGCACAGGCTGTTATTGAAACAGATAACCGCACCGTTCGTAAAGCGGTAAATAATTTGATTGAAAGGCTGAAAACAGACTGGGAATCCAGGCTGGTTTGCATGCAGGCCTGTACAAAAGGGTTTACTGTTAAGGAATATCTTGATGTCCGTGCAAAAGCTGCCATTGAAAAACCGGAAGGGAAAAAACCTAAAAAAGCAGGACAGGAGTTTTCAACTGATATAATTCCTCACCCCGAACTACACAAGAAGTTAAAATCGTGGCGCGATAAAAAAGCCCGTGAGCTTGAACTGCCTCATTACATGGTGCTGCCCCAGAAAACCATAATCGCCCTGCTGAACCTGCTGCCGGCGACAAAACCTGAGTTAAAAGCCATTAAAGGGTTTGGTAAAAAAAAGACCCATACTTTTGGCGATGAGATACTTGAAATCATTAACAGCTATGTTGAAAAACATAACCCGGGTATGGAACGTCCGCATATAGAAACCGGGCCGCCTGTAAAAGAAAAAAAACCGGATACAAAACAGGTGAGTTTCGAATTATACCGCAGTGGAAAGACCATTGCCGAAATTGCTGAAGAACGCGGTTTTGCAGCAACCACCATTGAAGGCCACCTGGCCCATTTTGCAGGGACAGGCGAGCTTGATATCCTAGATTTTGTTACCCCCGAAAAGGTAGAAATGATTACCGATTATTTTTTAAGCACAGAAGATTATCGCCTTGGGCCAGCGAAAGAGGTATTGGGTGATGATGTAACCTGGGTTGAACTGAAGTTTGTTCTGAAACATCTTGAATTTAAAGGGGAGATTACTTTTACAGACAATGAAAAGCAATCCTGAAGGAAAGAACCGGTATTTAGGTTGCCTGAAAACAGTATATCAATACTTAAACCTGACAGAAAGAAGTATTGTATCAAATCCCTATCCCCAACCAACATGTTTATTTCATCTTTCATTTTTTCGACATGATGATTTTCGTCATCACGGCGGATATTGTTAAAAACTTATTACGCAATAAGAAATCTATTTGGTAAATTTGAAATCGTATATTTTACAAACCACTAAATGAATTGCTATGAAAAAGACAAAAATTTACTTTGTACTGCTGATCCTGGCCACTGCTTTCCTGTTTAACAGTTGTAAAAAAGATGAACCAAAAACTTTAAGTTGTGAAGAATTATCAACTCTTTATGTTTCGGCATGGATGACTTTTAGTTTATCTCCTACCAAAGCAAATTGTGAGGCTGCAAAAAAAGCTACAAATGATTTATTAAACGGTTGCGCATTACTGTCTCCTGCAGATAAGGCAGATTATCAGGAAGAACTTGATGATCTTGATTGTACTGAATACGAATAGTATTTAAACACTTCTTAATAAAACCTTTCAGGATATATAAGTCTGAAAGGTTTTGTTTATTGAAATCGTACCTAATTACTCATTTTTACCATTGCCGTTTCCCTTTTCCTGTAATACAGCCTGGTACATGCTGGCAAATGAGCTTTTAACCCACATTTGGGCAGGAATTATTCCAAAAAACAAAAGTAAAAATCCGAAAATGTGGATAAAGAAAGAAATCAATCCCATCAGGAAAATGGTCCAGCCGTATCCTCGTGTCATCTTCCAGCTCTCTTCAATAGCAATTATCGGGTCAAGTTTCTTGTCCATTACCAGGTACGAAACAAATACAAGCCTGCAGGCAACAACAATGCCAGGGACAATACAAAACACCAGTGACAGCATTACGAGCGCCATTTTCAGCAGACTGGCGAAGACTATGTACAGGTAGTTTTCTTTAAAACCACTTACCAGTGTTTCGAACTGCGGCCTGGTGCCGCGTACTGCATGAACAAACATCATATCGGCGCCGTACTTAAAAACAGGTACCACGAGCAGGGTATACGCAAGCATAAATATCCCCAGGACGATTGCCAGCGTACCAAATACCGCGAACCTGCCGAAATTGAAATTGGTAAATTCTTCCCAGTTCCAGTAGTGGTGGCTGCCATCCAAATTAATTCTGAATATCTGCGTCGGGGATACTATAATGCCAAGCAATATTACTGTAATAAGCAGCACTAAGAAATATTCCCCCATTACTTTCCAACCGTTTCCATAACTGCCGTCAAAAGTAGGCTGTAATTTTCTTTGATTTATTGTTTCCATTTTATTCATTTTTTTTTGATGATCAAAATTAGGCACCGGAAGGGAAGATATTGTCATACTTTGGTAGTGTTTTAAATAAATCCGACTTTAGTATGCCTTGCACTACTTTGGTTGTTTTTACATTTGTCTGCGAACAGAAATTAATAACTTTACTTTATGGAACATTATACAGCAGCCGCAATATTTATCCTCACAGTGGCCATTATGTCGGCCGGGATTATGGTTTCGGTGCAACTGAGGTCTGCCTACAAAACAGATTTTCTTTCCACGCTGATATTCTTCCAGGTTTTCTGGTTTACATTCGGATTTTATGTTTTCTGGGGGAAAATATTAATTGTACTTGTTCTCAAGGGTATTACCGAATCTTCCATACTGCAGATAATTACCAACCTGACGGTGTACCTTGGTTCTCCTTTTCTTATATTCTCGGGGCTTATGTACCTGAGGTTTACAAGAGAAATTGCCGGGAGAAAATTCACGGGTTCTTTTATTGCTGCCTACCTTATTATTAATATACTGGTTTTTACCATAATTGCCATTTTATCAGAAAAAGCAACCATCATTAACAGAACCAGCCTGATAAAGCATGTTTTTGTATTATTTTATATTGTTTACACGTTTACCGGTTTGTTTTATCTTTTATCAGGAAAGAAGAAACGTCCTGCGCTGAAGAAAAATGACATCAGGAACCTGTCAGCCGTTCTTGTGATCGTGGTGATTATTCAAAGCGTTCTGATCATTTTACTTTATGATAAAAGCATTTATTTCACCCTGCTGTTTATCCTGATATTTTATCTACTGGGGATTTTTCTGCCGTTTTACCTTAAATATTTTGCCGATTTATCAGTTTATCTTATAAAGGAAGACGTTACCGCAACCTTCGACAGTTTTTGTGAAAGTTATGAGATTTCGAAAAGAGAGAAAGAGATTATTTACGAGATATGCAAGGGATTGTCGAACCAGCAGATTGCAGACAAGCTGTTTATAAGCCTTCAGACCGTCAAAGACCACACGCACCGTATTTATTTTAAAACCAATTGCAACAGCCGCACACAATTGATGCGTATGGTCAATGCGAACCGGTAAGGTGTATTTTCATAAACTCCAGGAACACATCCCAGTCTTCGGGATTGATACCGTGACCGCCTTCGTGCATGCAAAAACCGATATCTTTCAGAATTGGTTTTCCGGCTTCGGGTAATATATTTGTACCGAGTCCTTTTTTGCCAAATAAAGTGTACACTGGTTCTGTGGCCATAGCTGCAAGAAATTCTCCCTTAGGGTCAGACCACCTGTCGGTGGTGCCTGTCTGCAGCAGAAATGGTCGTGGGGCGAGAAGTGCAAGCAGCATGTGCGAATCCATAGGGATAGCAGACAAGTTTTCTGAGTATTTTTTATAATTTCCACAAAACTGGTAATGGTAACGAAGCGGAGAAGCGAGGTGGGCTGCTGTTTCACCATAATTTCTTCTGGCCAGCGCGGCGCCTCCCTCACCAGAACAGCTTGCAATAAACAGTGCGAACCGCTGGTCAACAGCCCCAGCCCAAAGAACAGTTTTACCTAAGCGTGAAACGCCCAACAGGGCAATGCGTTCCGAATCTACCTGTTTATCTGTTTCAAAATAATCCATCACGCAGCCCAGACCCCAGGCCCATGCAGCAATGGCACCCCATTCACCAGGGCCAAAAGCAGTGTGTCCGGGTGGCAGATATAAGCTTCTCACCCCGTGCGATATACCACCGTAGAAATCGGGTTCGATATCACCATAATATATGGTAGCTATTCCAAAACCGGCATTGATGAATTTTTCAATATCCAGTTTTCCAAACACAGATGATGCAGGTGCGGGTATCTTTTGTCTTTCCCGGTTCCAGACAAAACCCCTGCGAACCCCTGAATCGTTTGCAATGGAATAATTGGCTGTGAAATTAATCGTTAGCAGCAGGGGAACCGGCTTTTTTGAGTTCGCAGGCAGGTAAACCAATACATCGGTTGCTGGCCCTGCGGTGTCATTTGAATAGTGTATGGTTACCTGTTTTCTCAATGCCTTGCCGTTGTATACCATAGTACCGGTATCAAACAATTCGAAATGTAAACCGGATGGCGCCCCGGGGGAGCGTCCAAACTGGTTTTCTGTAAAGAGATTTAAAATTTCAGGTCGCCGCTGTTTTAGCCAGGCAGCAGTATCTTTTACCATTTCACCGTTAATGGATGTAAGTATGTCGGGAATTTCATAAGTCCCTGTTTTTAATTCATCATAATTTACAGGAATTCCCGCAACCGTATCAGTTAGTTTTAGAGTTTGGGGAAATAATTTATTCAGGGTAAAAACAAGAAGTGTACAAAATATTAACTTGTTCATTTTTAATGTTATTTGTTCATTTTCACGAGGAATAAAGATAGAAATTATTGTTAATATCTGCCACAATCTGTTTTAGAAATGGAGAGAAGTAATATTCTCATTAAAAACGGAAAATTCGGATTAAACTGACGGAGCGATCAAATCATATGACCAGAAAAACAAAAAAGCCCCAGGTTAAGGGGCTTTAAATATTTTGAGTAAAAAAAACTTATAAGCTGTTTACGTGTTTAGAAAGGCTTGACTTAAGATTGGCAGCCTTATTGGCATGAATGATATTTTTCTTTGCCAGTTTGTCAAGCAGCCCTGAAACTTTTGGCAATAGTTCAGTGGCCTGAGTTTTATCTTTGCTGTTTCTCAGGGTCTTAATGGCATTGCGGGTGCTGCGTGAATAATATTTATTCTCCATCCTGCTTTTCTCACTTTGCCTGATACGTTTCAATGCCGATTTATGGTTTGCCATCTTACTATGTTTTAAAAAAAATTATTCGCTTTTTTGAGGCGACAAAATTATATATTTTTTTTATACAAAAAAATGTTTTGTAATGTTTTAATTATCTCTTTATGGATTATTCAGGCTAAAAAGGCGATTCATCGCTGAAATCGGCGTTTCTTTTCAGGTCGCTGTTGCCCATAAATCCTCCAGGGTCTTCGTTCATCCTTGAGGAGACAGTAACCGGCACAGCTTGTGTATCATCATCGAGGGGTGTAATGAAATCATCTTCGATATCAACAAATTTTGCAAAATCTTCCTTGAAACGCAGCATCACATCACCAATGGGGCCATTACGGTGCTTGGCAAGTATGATCTCCGCGATACCTTTGAGCGAATTGCCCTCCTCATCCTCGAGGAACCCGTATTTTTCGGGCCGGTGAATAAAAATTACCATGTCAGCGTCCTGTTCGATAGCCCCCGACTCGCGCAGGTCTGATAATTGCGGCCGCTTGCTGCCCGATCTTATCTCTACCGAGCGGTTAAGCTGTGAGAGTGCGATTACCGGAACATCAAGCTCTTTGGCTATCCCCTTCAAGGCCCTCGAAATGGTGCTTACTTCCTGCTCCCTGTTGCCCTTGTTCTCGGGTATCCCGGTCATTAGTTGCAGGTAGTCTATTATGATAATATCAATGTTATACAATCGTTTGAGCCTCCGGCATTTGGCCCTGAGTTCAAAAATAGAGATGGCCGGGGTGTCGTCAATATAAATCGGGGCATCAACGAGGCTTTTAATCTTGTAATCAAGCTGTTCCCATTCATAATCTTTGAGTTTCCCGTTCCTGATACGGCTTGACGGAAGTTCGGTTTCGGCAACAATCAGGCGGTTTACAAGCTGTAGCGATGACATTTCGAGGGAGAAAAGTGCAACAGATTTATTGTTCTGTACCGCCATGTTCCTGGCCATAGAAAGCACAAATGCTGTTTTACCCATTGACGGCCTTGCTGCCACGATTACCAGGTCGGATTTCTGCCAACCGCTGGTCATCCTGTCAAGCCCGGTAAACCCCGAAGGAACCCCTACCAGGCTGTCTTCCCGTTTTCCGGCTTCCTCTATCTGGTTGATAGCCTCTTTTATCAGCAGGTTGATTTTTACAGTCTCTTTTTTAATATTTCCCTGTGCAACATTAAACAGTTCGCTTTCAGAGTAATCGAGGAGATCGTTGACATCAATACTGTCGTCGAAGGCACGGTTCTGTATTTCGGATGAAATCCTGATAAGCTCACGCTGGATATGTTTCTGTGCAATGATGCGGGCATGAAATTCAACATGGGCCGAAGATGCTACACGGCTTGTAAGCTGCGCGATATAAAGCGGTCCGCCAACTTCCTCAAGTTGTTTCCTCTTTCGCAGCTCTTCGGTAACTGTAAGAATATCAATTGCTTTATCGTTGGTTGAAAGGTCAATAATTACTTTAAAGATCTTCTGGTGCTCTTCTTTGTAAAAACATTCGGGGGTGAGGATATCCATCACTTCAACAATGGCATCTTTTTCGAGCATTACAGCTCCCAGCACAACCTCTTCGAGTTCGGGGGCCTGCGGCGGAATTTTGCCGAGTTCAAGGTCTATCGGAAGAGGTTTTGACTGGGGGTTATTTCTTTTTTGTGCCATTGATAAAAAAATTTTAATTAACCAGCTACAAAAGTAACCAGAGATCATTCAATAAATGCATAACATGGCAATTTCTTTATGAACACTTTTTTCAGGATGTGAATGAACAATTGTTAAAAACCTTTTAAGACTCTGGTAATAAAGATGAATACAGTTTTGCCGTTGCATAAATTAGGTTAATTTTGTTTTGAAAAACCAAATAAAATGATCTTGTTCCCCAATGCCAAGATAAATATCGGGCTCAACATTGTCGAAAAACGCAACGATGGATATCACAATATCGAAACGGTCTTCTATCCGGTTGGTTTATGCGATATTCTCGAGATCACCGAAGATACATCGCTAAAAAACGGTGAGTGCAGGTTTTCTGTCACCGGGATACCAGTCCCCGGCAATACGGATGACAACCTGGTAATTAAAGCCTACCATCTTCTTAATTCCCGTTTTGCCCTGCCCGGTGTTTCGGTATATCTTCATAAAATCATCCCTATGGGGGCCGGACTGGGAGGTGGATCATCCGATGCAGCATTTATGCTGAAAGGACTTAATACCCTTTTTAATACAGGGATGAATGATGATGAACTGGAGCAGGAGGCAGCCAGAATAGGGAGCGACTGCCCTTTTTTCATTAAAAACATGCCTGTTTTTGCATACGAACGGGGCAACCAGTTTAGTGATATTTTATTTTCTCTCAGGGGATATTACCTGTTAATCGTGAAACCCGATATCCATGTTGGTACCAAAGAAGCTTATTCCTCAATCACTCCTGCTTTACCTGGCGTAAAGCTTTCCCAACTGGTAGAATTACCTTTAGAACAATGGAAAGAGCTGATTATTAATGATTTTGAAAGGAGTGTTTTTCAAAAGTACCCGGAAATTGAAACCATCAAAAACAATCTTTATCGCATGGGAGCTGTGTATGCCTCTATGTCTGGCAGCGGTTCTGCAGTATATGGATTATTTCATGAAATGCCTGAGAGCACGGGCGAAATGCAAGGTTATTTTACCTGGGGGTCAAAGCTTTAGGGTAAATCTTATTATTCATATTCAAGCATTAAAAAACCTTTTGGCACTTTATCCCCGGGTTTTACATACATCTCTTTTATTTTACCTGAAAAAGGATAGTAATAGGTATTTTGCATCTTCATTGCTTCCAGCACCATCATAAGTTCGCCTTTTTCGACTGTATCGCCTGCGTTGTGAGACACTTTCAGCACAGTGCCCGGCAGAATGGAAAAAATTTTTCTAGCATCCGGTTTGGCCCAGGTTTTCCTGTTCTCAAACTTATTGGTGTAAAGAGTCTTATATTGCTCCCCATGTATCATCAGGGTTTTCAAAGGCCTGTTCTTTAACTCGTTTCCGGATTCTTTATTATTGTCCATTATTTTATGATTTCAGGTCAATTTTTCGATTTATTCTACAAAAGATGTTATGATGCAAACCATTAAAACGGTGGTATACCGTGTTTTTTGGCTGGCATAGAGATACATTTCTGTTTGGCTACTTCTATTGAATGAAGCAGAAGGCTGCGTGTTTCGGATGGTTCGATAACAGAATCAATATAACCGCGGGCAGCCGCCACATAAGGATTGGCGAATTTTTGCTTATACTCTTCAACTTTTTCCCTGCGCATTTTCTCGGGGTCTTCAGCAGTGGTGATCTCTTTCCTGAATATTATGTTTGCGGCGCCTTCGGGCCCCATCACCGCTATTTCTGCGGTAGGCCATGCAAAAACGAAGTCGGCGCGCAGGTGGCGTGAACCCATCGCGATATATCCGCCCCCGTATGCTTTTCTCAAAATAACTGTCATTTTAGGTACGGTAGCTTCGCTGTATGCATATAAAACTTTAGCGCCATGCCTTATAACACCTGCATGTTCCTGGTCAACACCCGGCAGGTAACCCGGCAGGTCAACCAATGTGATAATCGGGATGTTGAAAGCATCGCAATACCTGATGAAACGAGCTGCCTTATCTGAGGAGTCAACATCGAGTACTCCGGCAAGCACCAGGGGCTGGTTACAGACAAAACCGCAGGTTTCGCCGTTCATCCGCCCAAAGCCAATGACCATGTTCTTTGCCCAATGTTCCTGTATCTCAAAAAATTCAGAACCGTCCACAATAGATTTGATTACATCTCTTACATCGTAAGGCAAACGGGGATCGTCGGGGACGATATTATCAATAATATATTCTTTCTTAGGAAGTTTGCTATCAATCTTCACAGCTTTTGTCTGGTTGCTCCACGGAATAAATGTCATGAGTTTTTTAATCTGTTCAAAACACTCATTCTCACTTTCGGCGTAAAAATGCGCGTTGCCTGTTATTTCACTGTGAACTTTTGCCCCGCCAAGGTCTTCCATTGATATTTCTTCACCCAGCACGGTTTTAATAACCTCGGGGCCGGTGATAAACATTTTGGAAATATTGTTCACAACAAACACAAAATCGGTGAGGGCCGGTGAATATACGGCCCCTCCGGCACAAGGACCGAGGATTACCGATATTTGCGGTATAACACCTGAAGAGATGGTATTTCTGAAAAAAATCTCCCCATAGCCGGCAAGGGAATTGACACCTTCCTGGATACGGGCACCCCCCGAATCGTTGATGCCAATGAGCGGAACGCGCATCTTCAGGGCATGGTCCATTATTTTAATAATCTTTCGTGAATGCATCAACCCTAAAGAGCCACCGGCAACGGTAAAGTCCTGTGCAAAAATACATACCGATTTGCCGTCAATGGTCCCGGTGCCGATAATCACACCATCACCATGCAAAACTTTTTTGTCCATATCGAAGTCGCGTGCTTCGTGCTCTACGAAAAGGTCGTATTCCTGAAACGAGTTTTCATCTAAAAGCTTGATAACCCTTTCGCGTGCTGTAAGCTTGCCGAGGGCTATCTGTTTTTCGATGGCTTTTTCCCCACCGCCCATCTGCACCTGTTCGCGCCTTTTTTTAAGTTCCTGAATTTTCTTTTTTAGTGGCATAGTACCAATTATTTAGTTGAAACCAATATATAGGTTTTTGTTATTTCGGATGAATGAGGGCCATTATTGGCCGAAGCTTTCAGGATATAACCGGAATATATTCTGAGGCGTTGATTTTATCTGGTTGAACATAAAATGCACCTGTGTGGAAATATTAACTAAAAGCCGGACAAAAATAACAAAAAGAATGTGAAATCCTAAAAAGATTTTAATGAGGCAATTCACGGTTTTACCAGCATTTATTTGGGTGCAATGCGGTATAAAATATATGCAATAAATGCAAAGATAATATTGGGTATCCACACCGCAACCAGCGGGCTGAATGTGCCGCTTATAGAAAACTGGGTGGAAAACTGCATGAAAAGGATGTATGAAAAACTCAACAGCAGTCCCAGGCCGATATGCATACCTATTCCCCCCTTAACCTTACGGGAAGAGACCGAGACACCAATAATGGTAAGAATAAATGTTGAGAAGGGCAGGGAAGACCTTTTATATTTTTCAATCAGGGCAAAGTCAACATTTGAAGAACCTTGCATTTTTTGTGAGGCTATGTATTCGTTTAATTCTTTGTAATTCATGGCCTGAATGGCATTGTCCCTTCGCCTGAATTCTTCGGGTGTGATTTTCAAAGTGGTATCAATGATAATACCCGTGGTTATTATCTGGTTTTCACCTATATAATCGCGAATATAATAATTGTGTATGGTCCATTTACTTTTTGTAGAATCCCACCGGATATTTTCCGATAGCAATTTCGAAACCAGCTTGCCATTGTTATATTTCTCAATAGAGAATTTGCGGCCCGAGTTGTTATAGGTATTATAGTTTTCAAGATAGATGATAACCCCCGGTTCAATTTGTCTGTGCACATTTCTTTTGCTAAAGGTAGCCGGTTTGTTACGATAATATAGTTCTTCGAAATTGAGCATTTTTTTGGTAGAACCGGGAATAACAAAATTGCTTAACAGGAATGAAAAAAGCGCGATAAGGGTTGCTGAAATAAAATAAGGTCGCAACAGCCTGTTAAAGCTGACCCCGTTGCTGAGTATGGCAATAATCTCGGTGTTGTAGGCCATGCGCGAAGTAAAATAGATAACCGCCACGAAAGTAAACAAGGGCATAAACAGTATGGCAAAATAGGGGATAAAACTCAGGTAATAATCGAAAATAATAGCGTGCATGGGGGCGCTTTTCTCAATAAAATCGTCAATCTTTTCGGAAAAGTCGAAAACCACCGCAATTAAAATAATAAGCATGATGGCAAAAAAGAAAGTGCCCAGGAATTTTTTAATGATGTATTCATCTAAGATATAAAGTCCTGTTTTTCTCATAATCTGGCAGTTAGTTTTTTCACCATAATATTTTTCCAGGAATAAAAATCACCATCGGCAATCTTTTTGCGCGCCTCCCTTACCAGCCAGAGATAAAACGAAAGGTTGTGCAGGGTTGCAATCTGCGCACCGAGGATTTCGCCCGATGTAACCAAATGACGTAAATAGGCCTTTGAATATTGTGTATCAACAAAAGATGTGCCGTTATCATCAAGCAGGGTAAAATCATCTTTCCACTTTTTGTTTTTTATATTGATAATACCTTCGCTGGTGAATAACATCCCGTTTCTGCCGTTGCGGGTAGGGATCACGCAATCGAACATATCCACACCCAGGGCTATGGCTTCGAGAATGTTAACCGGCATTCCGACGCCCATCAGGTATCGTGGTTTGTCTTCGGGCAATACCCCGGTTACCGTGTCGAGCATTTCATACATCTCTTCTTCGGGCTCACCAACAGACAGTCCGCCAATGGCATTTCCTGTCATGTTGAAAGAGGCAATGGTTTCGGCCGATTTTTTTCGCAGGTCCTTGTAGGTGCTGCCCTGCACGATGGGCATCAGGTGCTGCAGATGGCCATATAAAGGTTCGGTCTCATTAAACCGCCTGATACCCCGTTCAAGCCAGCGGTGGGTTAGTTCCATTGATTTCGCGGCATAGCGGTAATCGCAAGGGTAGGGTGTACATTCATCAAAAGCCATGATGATGTCGGCGCCTATCAGGCGTTGGATATCCACGATATTTTCAGGGGTAAAAGTATGTTTTGACCCATCAATATGCGAACTGAAAACAGCGCCCTCCTCCTTCAGCTTCCTGTTCTCTGCCAGTGAGAATACCTGGTACCCGCCACTATCGGTAAGCAGGGGCCTTTCCCAGTTCATAAATTTATGCAATCCCCCCGCCTGCCTTATGACTTCTGTTCCCGGCCGAAGGTAGAGATGATAAGTGTTTCCAAGGATAATCTCAGCATTTATGTCATTCACAAGTTCCCGCTGATGCACGGCCTTTACACTGCCTGCAGTTCCAACAGGCATAAAAATGGGGGTATTGATCACACCATGTGCAGTAATAATCTTGCCTGCTCTCGCCCTTGTTGACTTGTCTTTATGAAGTATTTCAAATTTCATTTTAAAAATTGCGCGGTAAAGATAAAGATTAATTGGTTAAGATAAAGGTCAGGGGATATTCATAAAATGATAATCCTAAAAATAGCATAGTGATCTTTTTTTGAGCAGTCATGATATTTCTTTGTAAACGAAGTAAACGCCTTAATAATATAGAGTTACAACCACAAGGTTAATCCATTTTTTTGCCCTTATTCGCTGCCCAATGCCTTGAGCAATCGGTTTTTCGTTGCCACTAATCCTTCTATTCCTGGTGTCCGCTTATCAAGTGGTTCAGTCACGGTTTCACTTGCTGCGACCTTTACAGGTGAGGGTGTAAGCACCATGATATAATTGCCTAACATAAGGGCTTCATCCACATCGTGTGTGACAAAAAGAACGGTGCGCCTGTCGTTTTGCCATATACGGGAGAAAGTACGGACAAGGCTCATTTTAAGTTTTATGTCCAGTCCTTTCAGTGGCTCGTCCATAAGGATGATATCAGAAGGGTAAGCAAAGGCGCGGGCAATAGAAACACGCTGCCGCATACCCCCGCTGAGTTTTGAAGGATAATAACCTGAGAATCCTTCGAGTTCGACCAGACGTATGAACCTGCCGGTTATTTTTTTTCTCTCAGGTAGCGGTATATCCCTGCTCAAAACAAAATCAATATTCTCTTCCACGGTTTTCCATGGCAGTAACCGGGGATCCTGAAAAATATATGAAATCGTCTTGTCCTCCCACCCTTTAAGTGTTCCGGTATCGGGTGCGGTTATTCCCCCGATGATGTTTAACAGGGTAGTCTTTCCACAACCTGAAGGCCCAAGTATGCAGGTTATCTGACTTATAGGAAATGTAATGCTGAAATCATTGAAGATGACCTTTCCATCATAAGCCTTAGATAATTGTATTATTTCAAGTTTTGTCATCACTGTTTCCATCCTGCAATTTTTCGTTTAGTTATCCTGATGAGCTTTTCAGACAGATAGCTGATAAGCACTGCCACGATGGTCCATGCTATTACAGCATCTACATTCAAAAAAGTCTGTGCTTCGTGCATCACTGTACCAATGCCGTATTTTGGCTGGCTAAGCACTTCGCCGATGATAATGGCCCGCCAACCTATGCCCATAGCGCTCGAGGCGCCACTGATGATAAAAGGTAAAATGGCAGGGATATATACTTCATAAACAATGCGTTTACGGCTTGTTTTATAAAAAACAGCCATTTCAACCAGGTCGCTTTCGATATTGCTGATGCCATCGGTAACATTGGTACAGATGAAGGGGAACATGGTAAGCATGGCGATAAATACCGGTACCAGGTTGGCGTTAAGCCATATAAGGGCCAGCAGGATGAAAGAAATCACGGGGACCGACCGAAGGGTTACCAGCACCGGGCGCAGAAAGGCATTGAACCCGCTGCTGGTGCCTGCCCAGATACCGGCAGCAACGCCAAGTATAAATGATATAAAAAAACCAAAGGCGCCGCGCGCAATGGTGCTGCCCACAACAGTTAAAAAATTACCGTCGAAAACCAGCGTCACTGTTTTTAACAAGGTTTTCCCGGGTGGAGGAAGGATAAATTCAGAATTAAAATAAATGGAAAGCAGTTTCCATAGAAGCAACATAACCAAAACAGAAGTTATGCCAATGATTTGCGTTTTAGTAACAGAAATCTTCATCAGGAATTTTTCCTCCAATTATGTCGGGGTTCATCTTGTAAAAAACGTTCAAAAATTCATTTACCTGAAGGCGCACATTGGCGGCTTTTTCAAAATGTAAAGCCGATTTTTGAACGGCATCAAAGGCTACCTCAAATTCGGGCATGATGTTATATTTCACGATGAGGTGTGCTGCACTGTCGGGAAACCGGTTCACCCAATTTGTAGAGTAATTGTATGCCGACAAGACACGATCTATAGCCGTGGGATTATCTTTAATGATGCCTGTTTTTACCATCAGCGCCGTGGTTGCAGGTGGACTGCCCTCAATTCTGTTCCATTCGTCATTTAAATAGAATAAAGGTTTTAAAGCCTTGTTCTTTGTCATCACCAAACTGGCAAAAGGCTCGGCAATCACACCGAGTTCGGCCTGACCGGCTGCAATGGCATTGGCAAGGTCAATATGGGTAGGGAAACTGTAATCAAAACTAATATCGTTATCAGGGTCAATACCATTTTTAATCAACAGGTAACGAAACATTACATCGGGGGTCATTCCTTTGGCCATGGCATGTATTTTCCTTCCTTTCAGTTCTACCCACCGGGTAATGGAAGTATCGCTGCCAAAAAGGTAAAAGGTACCCCATACGGGTATGGCAATTACCCTGTAACCGATCCCCTTGTTATAAAGAATAGCAGCCATGGTAGTGGGCAAAACGGCAAAATCGGCCGTACCGTCGAGCATCATCCTGCGCACCTGGATTGGCTCGTTCAATATTTCAACCTTCATCGAAGGGTTGCCGCTACTGTTCAGGCTGTCAATCATCTTAATCATGCCCATGGATGAAGGCCCTTTTAGTGTGGCAATGATATACACCTGGTTTTTATCATTACCACTGCCCGGATCTTTACAGGCTGAAATAAGGAAAAGACAAAATAAAAATAAAAGAAAAGTTCTCATATAATTACAAACTTTATACAAAACTATTTAATCTATCCGATTATTTCATCTGAACTATTATAAACTAATCCCTTTTTGCCGTCAGGATAATATTTACAGAACAAAGGGGATGGTTCCGGAAAAGATTGTCTGCCGCTTTTCAAACTGTTTTCTTAAAGCAAAATCCCTTAAATCCGCAAGTTAATGCTATTACATTATGAAACGGAATATTCATTTGTCATTGGCAATGCCTTCCTGCTGCAGGCAGCTTGTCATTCTGAAAGATAGTGAAGCATCTTTTTAGGAAACACCCACAGATTCTTCAATCCCTTCCTGCAGCAGGCAGGTGTTAAGAACAACAAATTAACTTGCAGAATTAAAATCATAAAAGTAATTAAAAATTTTTACCAATATTTTGTAGTAAAACTAAAAAACCCTACTTTTGTTATTTAAATAACAAACTGCTTGTAAAAGTTCTGAGGTTTGAACCATCATTTAAACCAAGGACATACAGGTTCAATATTAACCATGCATCCAATCCGGAGGTACACTGATGGAAAAGAGGGTAGGGACAGCTTTAATTCTGCTTGAAGAGAGGGAGGTTGCACAGCAACTGAACGAAATCATTTCAAAACACTCACACATCATAATAGGTCGTCAGGGATTACCGCGAAGCAGCGGTCATGGACTTATTTCCCTTGTTCTTGAAGGTACCACAGATGAGATTGGATCGCTTACCGGCCAGCTCGGCCGGCTGAATGGTATTCAGGTAAAATCGGTACTTTTAAAGAACAGAAACAATGAATAAATTTTACACTTTTGCAGTTTTCCTATCAGCATTTTTTATAACAGCCGCGCATGGCCAGTTTTCATCATCGTCTATCATTGTTGAAGACACAATCTCGCTGGAAGAACGTCTGATTGAGTTGGGTGAAGTCAGGGTGTCAAGCCTCAGGGTTAACCGTAAAGTAAGGGAAGTACCTGTCTCCATGACTGTTGTTAACGCACATCAATACCAATGCCAGTCGGCAATGACACTGTCCAATGTGCTGGCTTCAGAGCCATGTATTGCAATGGGCAGCGACGGCGCTTGGGCCACCAATATTCATATCAGGGGGCTGAACGAAAACCGCCTGGTTACACTTATTGACGGTCACAGGGTAGAAACGGCCAATGATCTCACCGCCTCATTCAGCATGATAGATGTAAATGACGTTGAACGTGTTGAAGTTATTAAAGGGGCACAATCTTCGCTATATGGAACAGGCGCAATGGGAGGAATTGTGAATATTATAACAAAGGATGGCAGTTTTGCTGAGAAGCAATATCTTTCGGGAAATGTTATTACAGGTTATGCTTCGGCAAGTGACAATTATTCGGGTCATGCCGCGCTGACCGGAGGTTCAGAAAAGTGGTATTTCAGGGCAAGTGGCGCCTATAACCATTCCGATGATATAAGAACTCCTGAAGGAGATATGCCCAACAGCCGGTTTACCACAAATAATATTTCATTTAAAGCCGGTATCAGGCCTCGTTCAAACCATTTGTTTAAACTGCAATATCAGCGCAATTGGGGTACCAATGTGGGTATTCCGGGCGGAGATGCTTTCCCGGGGCCGGCAAAGGCAACATATACCGATATTGGCAGGCATTTATTGTCGGCAGGTTATGAGATTACAGGGATAACTGACAAACTTACTTCGCTGAGATTTAATTATTTTACCCAGTATATCTTACGCGAGGTGGCAATGCAGCCAAATACAGTGACGCAGGTTACACTTGCAAACGGGAACATTCAGCGTACCACACCGGTTTTGGTATCGCCAACCGGAAACCACCTGACAAATGGAACACAGTTGCAAAGTACATGGCAACTCTCAGGCAGCAACACTTTTATTGCGGGGGTTGATGTATGGGCACGCCGGCTTACCACCGAACGAATAAAAGAGATCACAGTTGAATTACTTAGTCCTGCTGAAGAACTGTTGAAAACAAATACTATTGTTAGGGGCGAAACCCCGATACCTGAATCTTTATTTGGCAGTGCTGGATTATTCTTTCAGGACGAAGCCCGATTGTTAAATGACAAGCTAACGCTTATGGCCGGTGGACGTTTTGATGGTGTATGGGTTAAAAACGAACCGGGTTACGATGTTGATTATCTCATTACAAACGGCACCTTTAATGATTCACCGGCAACCCGCCGCACAACATTTGAAAAAGGGCATCAGCAAAGTGTTTCATGGAGCGCCAATACAGGTTTGTTATACAGGTTTAATAAAAATACGGATGTCTCTTTGAACCTGGCACGCTCTTTCAGGGCCCCGTCGCTTGAGGAACTCTTCAAATACATTGACCTCGGAAATTATGTACGATTAGGTAATACCGATCTTGAACCGGAAAGCGGTTATGGTGCCGATTTAGGTTTCAGGGTATGGAGCAAAAAATTTATGATGCAGGCATCTGTTTTTGCAAACCATCTTAACAATATGATTGTTGAAGCACCGGGCGAGTTCATCTATTCACTTACCAGTGACAATACCACCGATACCCTGCCGGCTTTTGTAAATTCAAATGTGAGCAAAGCCCTGCTCTACGGCACTGATTTTAAACTTCAGTACAATGCCATCGGCAACCTTGTTTTGTTTTGTTCAGGCTCATACGTGAGAGGAAAAGATACGGAGGCAGAAGAAAATCTGCCGCAAATTCCACCCTTTTACGGGCGTTTGGGTTTTCGCTATACATGGCCTGCAATCGGAACAGTTGAATTAACTGTTGTTGGGGCGGATAAACAGGCAAAGGTGGCTGTAAACGAAACAGATACAGATGGATATGTACGTTTTGACCTGAGCCTGAATACAGTCCGGTTTAACCTCGGAAATATAAAATTACAGGGTTTTGCCGGTATTGACAATATTACGGACGTTAGTTATACAAACCATCTATCAACCAACAGGGGCAGTATCAGCATTGAGCCCGGAAGAAATGTATATTTGCGTATGAATTTGTTGTTTTAGAAACCCATATCAGATGCTACAAAAGATAACTTATGCATTAACATCACGCGGCAAAATATGAAACAATACTGGCTCATAAAAACAGAACCTTCCACATATGGTTGGGATGACCTGGTAAAAAAAGGATCGGGCATGTGGGATGGTGTAAGAAACTACCAGGCGCGCAATAACCTTAGGCAGATGAAACAGGGGGATTTGGCGCTTTTTTATCATAGCGGTAAAAACCCCGGGATAACAGGTCTGACAGAGATTACACGAGAAGCATATCCCGATCCCACTGCTGTCGAAGGCGAATGGTCAGCAGTTGACCTGAAACCTGTAAGACCGCTTAAACGCTTTATTCCCCTTGAGGAGATAAAACAAAAAAGGGAATTGAAAAATATGGTATTAGTAAAAAACACGAGGTTATCGGTTCAGCCTGTAACTGCAGGTGAATATGATTTTTTATTGAAAATGGAACTTACAACCTGACCTTCAGGTTGTTTCTGGTCTTAAAAAAAGACCAGAACATCAGCATTGTTCAAAGAACAACTATGGCGCTGAAACCTGAAGATTTGCTCGGATGTATTTTTTTAGATTTTTTAACATTTCTATTTAAAAAGTTGTAAATGAATATTTTATACCGATATTTCTTTACCTGCTAAGTATTAATCTGCACTTTGGGCATTTCAACATTTCACTTCAAATTTTATATTTGCAGCCATTATTGTATTCAAAACTCATTTAAAAATGCAGGAGGATTTTTTTATGACAATGCATACACAAACCTTCAGAAAATTTTTGTTACCCTTCACAGTTTACTTGTTTTTTGCATCCCGGGCTATAGCAGCCGATGGTATCAGCCTGTATACGCCCTATACTAAAATTTCAGTACCACCGGGGCAGTCCATTGATTATACCATTGACGTAAAAAATAACGGAAGCACAACAAAGAATGTATCCGTTAGCATAAGCGGTATGCCGAAAGGCTGGACTTATACTCTGAAATCGGGGGGATGGGATGTACAGCAGATCGCAATTTTACCCGGCGACAAAAAAATCTTTTCACTTAAAGTGGAAGTACCATTGAAAGTGAATAAAGGCAACCATGTTTTCAGGGTAGTTGCGGGGGGTTACGATGTGTTGCCGCTGACTGTGAATGTTTCCGAACAGGGCACCTTCAAAACCGAATTTACATCCGAACAGGCCAACATGCAGGGGCATGCCAAGTCGAATTTTTCGTTTACAACAAAACTGAAAAATTTTACAGGTGAAAAACAAACATACTCGTTATGGGCTGATGCCCCGCAAGGATGGGAGGTTATTTTCAAGCCCAATTACAAGCAGGCTACCGCAGTAGAAATTGATGCCAACGGTACTGTTAATATTTCGGTAGATGTCAAACCACCTTACAATGTGCAGGCAGGTACTTATAGAATCCCGGTGCAGGCAGTAAACAATGTTACTTCGGCTTCACTTGTCCTCGAAGTGGTGATCAAAGGTTCATACAGCAGTGAGCTCACCACACCCAATGGTTTGTTAAGCGCCAGGATTACAGCAGGCAGGGAAAAAAGAATTGAGCTGGTGGTGGTTAACACCGGTTCAAGTGATTTAAAAAATGTGGTTTTAGGTTCTTCAAAACCAAAAAACTGGGATGTTGTTTTCAAACCCGACACGCTCAAGCATATTATACCGGGGGCCAGTGCCCAAGCCGTTGCCACTGTTAAGGCAGACGACAAGGCTATTCCCGGCGACTATGTGATCACCATATCGGCACAGAACCCAGAAACATCGTCAAGAGCATCTTTCAGGATGATGGTAAAAACCCCTCTCTTGTGGGGCTGGGTAGGTATTTTACTTATCATATCTGTAATCGGTGTCATCTATTATCTTTTCCGTAAATACGGAAGGAGGTAACCCATGGTCAACAACATCATTGAAATATCCAATCTTACAAAAAGATATGGATTGTTCACTGCTGTGGATAAGCTGAACCTGTCTCTTTTACCGGGCGAGATATTCGGGTTGCTGGGGCCAAACGGAGCAGGCAAATCAACTACCATTCTCATGCTTATGGGCCTGACCGAGCCCAGTGAAGGCAGTATCAGGGTAGATGGTATTGACCCGGTGAGAAACCCGGTAGATGTAAAGAAAATTGTAGGTTACCTGCCCGAAGATGTGGGCTTTTATGATAACCTCAGCGGGCTTGAAAACCTGGTTTATACAGCCGGCCTAAACGGTATGTCCAAAACCATGGCTATTGACAACGCTGTCCAGATGCTTGGCAGGGTAGGACTTTCTGATGAAATGCATAAAAAAACGGGGAAATACTCCAGGGGGATGCGTCAGAGACTTGGCATCGCCGATGTATTGATTAAAAAACCCAAGATCATTATCCTCGATGAACCCACCCTGGGCATAGACCCAGCGGGAATAAGGGAATTTCTTAACCTGATCGTTAAACTCAGCCGTGAAGAAGGGATCACAGTGCTCTTTTCTTCACACCACCTGCACCAGGTACAGCAGGTATGTGACAGGGTAGGTATCTTTGTAAAAGGTAAACTGCTTGCGGCAGGAAACCTCGACTATCTCGCGAAACAATTGTTTTCATCACACGCTTATATTGTAGAAGCCCGGATAGCTTTGCCCGAAGACAAGGGGAAAAGTTCTGCCGTTGAAACACAATCGCATACAGTGATTGAAAGATTATCCCAGGTTGAAGGTGTGGCAAAAGCAGCATTTCAGGATGATCTGTATATTATTGAGTGCACCGGGGACATTACACCCGTAATAGCAAAGACGATTGTTGACACCGGTTTTGGGTTAACTTACCTGAATGTTAAAAAATACGGATTAGACGATATTTATTACAGATATTTTGAAGGAGGGTATGAACATGATCAACATAGGTTATCAAATTCGTAATTTTCTGTTCTCCTCCCGGGAGAGGGGTTTCAGGCCTTCAAGGCCTTTCAGGGTAATGGTTGAAAAGGAGGTTGCAGACCACATCAGGAGCTGGAGGTTTATTATACTCGTTATCCTTATATTTTTAACCTGTGCGGGTTCGTTATATACCGCCCTCTCCAGCATACAGAAAGTCACAGAGAAAGCAACGGCGGACGATCCTTTTTTCTTTTTAAGGCTTTTCACTGTTTCTGACGGAACCTTACCGCCTTTTTTTGTTTTTATTTCGTTTCTTGGTCCTCTGCTTGGTATCAGCATGGGTTTTGATGCAGTAAATTCTGAATACAACAGGGGAACGCTGAGCCGTGTACTTGCACAGCCCATCCCCAGGGATTATATCATTAATGCAAAGTTCGTTGCAGCACTAACTGTTATAGGGATAATGGTTTTTGCTTTGAGCTTTCTTGTGATGGGGGCAGGTTTGTTAGCTATAGGTATACCGCCCACCGTGGAAGAGTTTATGCGTATCATAGTTTTTACCCTGTTTAGCGTGATTTATATCGCTTTCTGGCTGAACCTTTCTGTTTTCTTCTCGATACGATTTAAACAACCGGCCACATCTGCTTTGTCGGGTATCGCCATCTGGCTTTTCTTTGTGGTTTTCTATCCTTTGATTGTCAATATTATCACCAGGGCTTTCGAACCATCTGAATATGCCCATCCCCGTGCCATTTTTCTTTTTGAGAAATTTAAGTTTGCCCTTGTTCAGGTTATGCCGAACGAACTTTACAATGAGGTAGTTTCAACATTGCTCACACCAACCGTTCGAAGCCTTGGCCCCTTAAGCATGGAGCAGTTACAGGGTGCCATTCCCGGACCGGTTCCTTTAGGCCAGAGCCTTATGATTATCTGGCCGCAGGTAACAGGGCTAATAGCAATTACAGCCATCTGTTTTGTGTTGTCTTATCTCTCGTTTATGCGCAGGGAAATACGTTCGAGATAAAACCTTGCAAAACCCCTGTTTTGTGGAAGAGTGGACAAGGATACAGTTGATATTTAAAAACTTTGGTTAATTGCCTTTTTTAAAGCTTCAATATCCGATTTTAGTTTTTCGAGGCTGGTTATCATCATATTAAACTCTTCCTCTGCTATTGCCGCCGATAGTTTTTGTGCCTCATTCGTTGGTTCCGATGACCTGTAAAAGGCTTCCACAATAAAAGAAAGACGTTGCATCACTGGTACGCGCGAAGGAGGTATCTCTTCCGGACTGGCCTTTGGTGTATATCCGTTGAGCAACAGCGAAAGATCATCTGCAGTTTTTTCGGCTTCTGTAAGTTTTTTGTTTAATCCCGGGTCAAAGTTCCCGCCTTTCAGATTGGCCAGTTTGAGTTGTTGGATTTCGTTTTTAACTTTGTTCAATTCCTGATTAGACCGCTGGGCTTCACGGTAAAGGTTCGAGATATGTTTTTGAAAATTCAGTGTTGCGATCCGGTCGGTATGGTTGAAACCCGAAATATCAAGTGCTTTTACCTTAAATGAAACTTTCTCCGTCAAAGGGGTAAGTTCTCCTTTTTCGCTTGCAAACAAAGAAACATAATATTCACCGGGCATGGCATAAATACTGCCTTCAGCCTCTTTTAGGGGATCAAAGGCTGTAATATCTGTTTTTACGGGCATGATATCGGGATATTTCAAGTCCCAGTATGCCCTATGGATCCCTTTCTTTGCCTCTGCTGCCATCTTTCGCAGGGTTTTTCCTTCTTTATCTTCTATAACAAAAAGAAGATAGGGTTTTTCTTCCAGTTTTTCCAGACGGTCATCTTCCCAGGTGTTTACATCAATTTTTTCACCGGTTTTAAACAGTTCTGCCTCTTTTTTATGTCTTTTTTCTTTGGTTGTCTGAATATCTTCTTTCAGATAAAAGGTAAATTCAGCACCAAAAGGCAGGTTACCGGTAACGAAAAAGTCATCGCCAAAAGAGTCAGTCCTGCGTTCGAAGCGGATATAAAGTTTCGCATCTTTTATCTTAAAAATATGGGCACTGGTGGTAGTATCAATGTTTTTTATATCCCGCAGTGCACTGTAATCGTGCAGGATATAAAATCCCCTTCCGAATGTGGCGAGTACAAGGTCGCATTCGCGCTCCTGAATTGCCAGGTCTCTTACGGCAATGTCAGGTAATCCGTTGGTGATTTCGAGCCAGTCTTTGCCATTGCTAAAGGTAACGAACAGCCCGAATTCGGTACCGCAAAACAGCATTTCACTGTCTATGAAATCCTGGACAATGGTATAAACGGCGCCTTCAGGAAGATTAGATGAAACAGGAGACCATGTTTTGGCTTTGTCCCTGCTGATGAGGATATAAGGTTTAAAATCATCGTTTTTATGATTGTTGAAGGTGGCGTAGACCACATTTTCGTCAAATCGCGATGGGAAAATGTCGCTCACATAAGTATATTGCGGTACACCAGGGAAGGTACTGGTCTTTCTCCAAGTTTTACCATTGTCTTCTGTAACCTGAATTACACCGTCGTCTGAACCGGTATAGAGCATCCCCTCTTTCAGCGGGCTTTCAGCCAGGGCAACAATGGTGCCGTATTGTGAGGTAGAAACATCTTTTGTCACCGCATCTGAGCCCCAGTATTTTCCCATTACTTTAAAACTATTGCGGTCAATCTGGGCGGTAAGGTCATCACTGATAACAGTCCATGAGTCGCCACGGTTTTCGCTCATAAATACCTTATTGGCAGCCATATAAAGTCTGGTATTTGAAAAACGGCTGAGGATAAGCGGGGTGTCCCAGTTCCATTTATAGGTTAATTCATCTTTTCGCTCCTGTGGTTTGATATAGACAATTTCACCGTTTTTTCTGTTATAACGGTAGGCATTGCCATACTGATATTCTGAATATACAATGTTTGGGTCATCAGGATCAATGGCCACCCAGAAACCATCTCCGCCAATGGTAACAAACCATTCATCGTTGATAACCCCTGAAGTGGTTAGGTTTTGTGATGGGCCTCCGAGTGTGTTGTTATCCTGTGTGCCCCCATACACGTAATAAAAAGGCTCCGAATTGTCCACATTCACCCTGTAAAACTGGGTTACGGGCAGGTTGGCAGTGAAGTGCCAGTTTTCACCATTGTCGAAAGATTCATAAATACCACCGTCGCCGCCTATTCTCAGATGGTTTGTCGCTTTTGGGTTTATCCATAAAGCATGGTCGTCAACATGGCGATTTTTATTGGAAAGATTTTTCCATGTTTTCCCTGCATCACAGGTTACTTTTGAATAGGTGTCCATAGAAAAAATCCTGTCAGGGTCAACAGGGTCGCAATAGATTTCGGTATAATACTGTCCCGAGGAGGTATAATCACTCATTTTTTCCCAGCTTTCACCCTGGTCGGAGGATCGGAAAAACCCTCCCTTTCCGTCGGCTGCTTCTACAATGGCATAAACCAGGTTGGCATCAGCAGGGGTAACGTCTATACCGATTCTTCCGAGATGTGTTTCAGGCAGTCCGCTGGTTATTTTTCGCCATTCTTTGCCGCCATCGGTTGATTTATAAAACCCGGACTCAGGCCCGCCGTTGATCTTGGTAAATGTTCTTCGTCTTCGCTGGTGCACTGAGGCATAGATAATGTCTGGGTTTAGGGGATGAAACTCAAGGTCGTATGCCCCTGTGTTCTCACTGATATTAAGTATTTTATTCCATGATTTGCCCCCGTCAAGGGTTTTATAAATGCCCCGCTCCCCGCCAGGGCCCCAGACGGAGCCTTCTGCAGCAACATAAACAACATCGGTATTTCGGGGGTCAATCAATATTTTCCCGGTCTGCCGCGAACTCTTTAATCCCATGTTTTTCCATGAGTTTCCGGCATCAAGCGATTTATAAATGCCATTTCCATAGCCAAGCGCCCGTTGACTGTTATTCTCACCGGTCCCGGCCCAGATGACATTCGGATTGACCGGGTCAATAGCCAGGCAGCCAATGGCATAAGCCCCGTAGTTTTCAAACACGGGTTTCCAGGTTACCCCGTTATTGGTTGTTTTCCAGATATGCCCTGAGGCAACAGCCACATAATATTCAAACGGATTTTGCGGGTTTATTGCGAAATCCGAAATTCTTCCCGATGACATGGCCGGGCCAATACCCCTTAGCGCAATGCCGTTTATTAGAGCTGAATCGGGCCTAAGCTTGTTTTGTCCTTGTGTCTGTAGTAAAGGAATGATTACCGTAATCAACAAAATAAAAACAAATCTTCTCATAGGTTAGGTTTTAATATTTTATTTGCAGACAGGAAAATTTACTTTTTTAATACACCAGAAATCATACAGATAAACCATCTCGGCTGTACCTGTGCCGCAGTAATGCTGCTGAATACTGGTGCCTTCTATGGTGCCCGTAAAATCTATGTCGAAAGTTACCAGCGCCTCTTCATTATTATTGTTCAGTTTTGTAATTTCAAAATGTTTAAGGTTAAAAGCGCTGAAAGCTTCGGTAAATTGTTTGAACCATCCTTCCTCCTGGCTTTCCCTGGCGAGAAAGGTGGACAAAACATATTCGTTTTTCTGCAGCAACCCTGTGATAAAATCACTGCAATGGTTTTTAATATCGTATTCGTGGTTGGGATGAAATTCTTCATAAATGAAATTGGTAGACATACCTTCTATTCTTACATCCTCGATCTCATGTTGAAAAAGCTCTTCGGTGATAAATTTATATAATGTACGGGCATCCACCTCGCAGATAGTATCTAAAAAGATACCGTTTCTGTTCATCAGTTCAGTTATATTTTCCAATTCTGCCGAGACCTGACCGTCTGTCAGTTCTTCTTCTTTTTTAACATTGGGTTTGCCGATGAAGTCGTAAACAGTTGTGAGTTTTGCATTTTTATAAGCATTTTCAAAAGCGAAAATATTTTTATAAAACTCATTTTCAATGTCTGGCGGGAGATTTCCGTTCAATTCCTCATTTGAAAAGACAGCCCCTTTTTCAAGCAGTTTTTTCTTTAGTTTTTCACTTTCTTTTCTCAGTTTCTCACTGTCGTTATCTTTATTCTTTTTAGACCTGGCCATGATGGTTAATATTCTGTTTTAAACGGGCAAAAAACCTAAAGAGTTTTTTCTTTTTATAGTAAACGGCTAAACTTAAATCAGTATTGTAAACCGCTGAATTAAAAATAAAATTATTCAATTTTTTCAATATTGCCCGGTTCAATTTTTATTTATCGGGAAACGCGGTTGCAAACAGTTCCTCCTGTTGTCATTTCATGCGGAAGTTTTATCATTTCGGTAATATAATCCGGGAAATTGCCGGCATGTATATTTATTTTGCCGGGGTAAATACTAAATGAAAATAATATGAACAGTAATGCCATAAAAAGACTGGCGTTTGCCGCTATTTTATGTGGCACCCTGATTTATGGGTGCAAAAATACAAATGACGGCAACGGTGAAATTCTGAGAAAAATAAAAGTGACAGAAGCACAGAAAGATTCTGCAATTGTTAAAAAAACATTCCCCGGAATCATCAGGGAGGCACGGGAGGTGAACCTGGCATTCAGGGTTGGGGGGCCCATCAAAGAGTTTTTAGTCAAACCGGGGGACTTTGTTAAAGAGGGACAACTGATAGCCGAGATGGATACGCGTGATTACCGGATTCAGGCAGATGTGGCACAGGCCCAGTATGAACAGGTGGTGGCAGAAACCCAAAGGGTGAAAGAGTTATACAACCGTAAAAGCGTTACACAGGCTGAATACGAAAAGGCTCTGGCAGGTGAGAAAATGGTAGCGGCACAGCTAAAGCATGCACAAGACCAGTTGAAAGATACACGCCTTTACGCACCCTTTTCAGGTTATATTCAAAAAGTAAATTATGAAAACGGGGAACTGGTGAATACCGGGATGCCCATTGCCACATTGCTCGACATAAGCAGTTATGAAGTAGAAACAGATATCCCCGCATCGCTGGTTGCAATAAAAGAAAGTTTTATTTCCTATACACTTGATAAATCAGGAGAGCCAACTATTGAAATTCCCTTAAAGTTAAAAGGATTTGACAGGAAGGCAGCGAACAACCAGCTTCACACATTCTATTTTACACTTAACCCGGCATTGGTGAATAATAATTTACCCGGAAGAGAAGTAAATGTTAACCTGTATATTAAGTCAAACGGAACATTCAATTGCAATATTCCTGTAAAGGCAGTCTTTTACAGGGACAAGAAAACATTTGTCTGGGTATACGACCCAAAAGAAAGTGTGGTAAAAAGCCGTGAAGTTATTGCAAGCGGGATAACCGGAAACGGAAACATTAGGATTGAGAAGGGCCTTGAAAGCGGTGAACTGATTGTGGTAGCCGGGGTTAATGTGTTGAAGGAAAACCAGCGCGTAGAGCTTCTTGAGGAGCCTGCAGAAACAAACGTCGGAGGATTGTTATGAGGCACATTTCAGAACTTGTTTTTAAACAGAAAACAGTCTTTTACTTCCTGCTGGTATGTATTCTTGTGGGAGGTGTTATGTCATACCTGTCATTAAGCAAACTCGAAGACCCTGAGATAATCATTATGCAGGCCTCGGTAATCACTGTATATCCGGGGGCTTCTGCCCACGAGGTGGAAATGCAGGTTACCAATGTGCTCGAGGAGGAGATCAACACCCTCGCCGACCTGGAAAGCATAAAATCCACATCGTCTGCAAATATTTCAAGAATAGATGTGGAACTTGAAATGACAGTGCCACAGAATGAGATACCCCAGCGATGGGAGTTTCTGCGCAGAAAAATAAGCCTTGCCGCAGCCAAACTTCCAAAAGAAGCCCAACCCCCGATTGTGATTGATGATATCGGCGATGTTTACGGTATGTTCTATGCCATGACTGCCGATGGGTTTTCATACCAGGAGATGGGAGAGATGGCCGACTACATCAGGCGCGAAATGCTCGAAGTCGAAGGGGTGCGTAAAGTACAGATATATGGTGCACAAAAACC